>VFFY01000026.1 GCA_009392675.1 SAR202 cluster bacterium
AAACTTCGTCACAAAATATAAATATTAGGAAGGTTTAATTAATAAAGGTATTGCATGAAATTTGGGATTATAGGAGCTGGAGCGACAGGATTGGCAGCTGCTTACGATCTTTCATCAAAAGGTCATAAAGTAAAAATATATGAAGCCGCTGATTTTATAGGAGGACATGCCTCCACATTCCAAGTGGCCGGGAGCGAGCTGGAAAAGGGGTATCACCACTGGTTTACAAATGACACAGATATTATTTCTCTACTGAATGAAATCGGCCTAAAAGAAATTATTGAGTGGTTCCCATCCAGTGTTGGAACGTATCAAGATGGGAAAATATATAAGTTCCTAAGCCCTTTTGACTTGATGAAATATAAGCCCTTAGGGTTTATAGATCGGATAAGAATGGGGCTATCGTCATTACAAATACGATATATAAAAGAGTGGCAAAAACTCGAATCCGTATCAGCGAAAGAATGGCTGATCAAAAACACAAATACAGAGATCTATCATGCTTTTTGGGAGCCAATGCTAAGAGGTAAGTTCGGGGAAGAAAACCATGACAAGATCAGCATGGCATGGATTTGGGGAAAAATGACCACTCGATTTGCATCCAGAAGAAACATTCTTGCCAAAGAGGTCCTAGGGTATCCCAATGGAAGTTTCTCTCACCTTTTCCAACTACTGGCTAAAACCTGTGAATCAAATTCGGCAGAAATTTTTTTATCTACCCAAATAAAAACGATCCGTAGCTCGAATTACGGAAAGGTTTTGATGACTATTGGATCTCAAGAAAAAGAGGAGACCTTCGATGCCGTCATCTCCTCCACCCCGTCTCACATTTTTAATCGATTGACAGAAGGCCTGTCAAAAGAATACCGTTCCAAACTTTTAAGTATCGAGTACATGGCGGCGGTCCTTATTGTTTTAGTGCTAGATCACCCTTTGTCTGATGTTTATTGGCTTAACATAGCTGACCGATCTATACCTTTCATTGGACTAATCGAACATACAAACTTGGTGGGATCGGAAAGATATGGAAACAACCATATAGTGTATTTGTCTAATTATTTATCCGAGGATCATAAGTTATATAAGATGACTGGAAGTGAATTATTTGATACCTACCTACCGCATTTAAGAAAAATTAACCCCGATTTCACAGTTGAGTGGGTGAAGGAATACCATCATCATAAAATACCTAACGCTCAACCTGTAGTTGACACAAATTATGGCAAAAATATCCCAGCTCACGAGACTGGAATCCAAAACTTGTATTTGGCGAATACCTCTCAGGTTTATCCACAAGACAGAGGTACCAATTACAGCGTCGCAATGGGCCGAAAAATGGCTCATTTGGCCTTATCAAATCTCGAGAACAGGTGAATTGTCCGAGGAACGCCCCTATGATATGCTTGTGACAATTTTTACAAAGATGAGGGTAAGCATCTTTGACGACAGATAACGACAACCTCAGGACTAGGATTCAACAGGCCATCCAGTCCCAAAAAAGGCCTACTATCACTGTACTATCTTCCTTGCTGGCAATTCAGGATTCGATCGGACACATTCCTGAAATAGCAATAGAAGAGGTAGCGGTTCATTCCAACACCTCAATTAATTCAGTGTTTGGTGTAGCCTCTTTCTACCCTAATTTTCGGTTTACACCTCCCGGTGAACATTCAGTAGAAGTCTGTTGGGGCCCTACATGTCACTTAAAAGGAGCGACCGAAATTTTGGAGTCTGTCTTAGAGAAATTAGGTTTGGATTCAGAAGGTGACACTGACGATGGTAAAGTCTCCTTCCGTTTTAACACATGCCTTGGCGCATGTTCCCAAGCACCTGTAATAAGTGTAAACCATGAACTATACGGTAACGCCAGCCCAGATATTGTCCCGAATCTTTTGGTCAGTCTCTACGAAAAAGAAAACCTGCATCAGTAGGCCTCGAGTAATCAATGAAATACGAAGAAATAACATCTCAAGCAACAGCAGAATGGGCTGACATGACTAGCGGGAGAATTCCTTTAATAAGAATTGGGACAGCTATGTGTGGTCATGCTGCTGGTGCTTTCAGGGTGGTAAAAGCACTACAGAAATATTTAGATTCAAAAGGACTAGAAGCCAATATACAAGAGGTGGGATGCCTCGGCCTTTGTTATGCTGAACCTTTGTTAGATATAAAAAAATCAGGTAAATCAAGACTTTTTTTCAACAATGTAACCCCGGAAGAAATTGAATATATAGTAGATGAGTATTTGATAAATGACGGATACCCGAAGGAAAAAGTTTTTGGATATATTGGAGAAGAAGGACCAGTCAATGGTGAAGATTCACTTGAGTCGATGCCAGGACTGAAACTTCAAAACAGAATAGCCCTCAGAAACGCGGGACATATTTCTCCACATGATATAAACCAGTACATAGCCAACGGAGGATACGCCGGTCTTTACAAAGCCCTGACTGACTTGTCTCCTTCAGAGGTTATAGACGAGGTTAAGAATTCCGGTCTTAGAGGAAGGGGAGGAGCTGCGTTTCCAACCGGTGTGAAATGGAGTTTTTTGGTTGGATCACCCGGACCTACAAAATATATATTATGCAATTGTGAAGAAGGTGACCCCGGTGCCTATAATGACAAAGGAATCTTAGAGAGCGATCCTCACACTCTTCTAGAAGGCCTTGCAATAGCAGGTTACGCTACCGGGGCATCCAATGGAATCGTCTTCATAAGACACGGCCATGATGGCCCTATAGATAGAACTGAGAAGGCTATTGAACAGGCCTACGATTTAGGACTAATTGGAAACAATATATTAGGAACAGATTTCAATTTTGATATTGAAGTCGCATTAACAGGGGAATCTTATGTAGCCGGTGAGGAAACTGCCCTTATGGAGGCAGTGGAAGGGAAAAGGGCCATGCCCAGATTCAGACCACCGTTTCCAGCGGCTTTTGGGGTCTGGGGAAAGCCAAGCAACATCAATAATGTTAAATCGCTTTCATATGCTCCCGAGATCATCTCAAAAGGGGCTGAATGGTTCTCCTCTATCGGTGTCAACCAGAGCACTGGGACTGCCATTGTATGCCTCAGTGGCGATGTGAATCGCCCAGGGTTATATGAGGTTCCAATGGGATTAACCCTTGGTGAAGTGGTAGATGATCTGGGTGGAGGAGTCATTGACAACCGACAGCTTAAGCTCTTACAGACAGGAGGGCCTCTCGGAGGAGTGCTAGGGCCAGACAGCAAGGATATTCATATAGATTTTGACGAAATGAGAAGCGCTGGTGCTATTTTCGGGTCCGGAGGAATAATTGTGGGAAGTGACAAGGTTTGTGCTGTGGATTTAACTAGAGTTCTGGTGGCTTTTTGCCAATATGAATCCTGTGGTAAATGTTTCCCTTGTAGGTTAGGTATGGAACATTTACTGGAAATCGTAGAAAGGATATCAGACTGCGCTAGTAAACCTGGAGATATGGACTTGATGAAAAGTATTGGCGGCACAATGGAGGCCGGATCTCTTTGTGGACACGGCCAATTAGGTTTTGGTCCTATAAGGTCTGCTATCACCCATTTTGAAGAAGATTTTCGACTTCATATAGAGGAAAATCGTTGCCCAACAGGAAGCTGTGACCGATCGAAAATAGTACCAAAAAATACTAGACCCTACGCCACCGACCACATAGCCGGAGAGTGATATGTCAGACAAAGTTAATCTCACAATAGATGGGGTAGAAATACAGGCTGAGCCAGGTAGCATGATAATTCAAGCTGCCATGGATAACGAAATGTACATACCATACCTGTGTTACTACCCAGGAATGAAACCTTACGGAGCCTGTCGGATGTGCGTGGTTAAAGCAGAAGCCCCTACTCCAGATGGTAGTTATAGAGCACTCCCTGGAAGCCCAGCTTCTTGCACGACTCCCATCTCTGAAGGAATGAGAGTGGAAACCAATACAGGAGATTTAGTGGGTCTTCGCAAAGGAATCATGGAGCTATTAATATCAGAGCATCCGCATGGTTGTTTGAATTGCCACAGAGTTGAACTTTGTGGTCCCACTGATGTATGCCTTAGACATGTTTCAGTGAATGATCGGTGTGTCACATGTCCAAAAAATGAAAGGTGTGAGCTAAAAGACACTGTTAGATATATGGAAATGGAGTTGACCACCCCACTGACATACAACAACAGGCATCTTCCTTTGGAGGTGAAAGATCCCTACTGGGATATGGACATGAATTTATGCATCGTATGCTCTAGATGCGTAAGAGCATGTGATGAAGTAAGAGGAGATCAAGCGATTACCTTAAAAGACAGATCCGGCAGGAGCATAATTGGGACAGCAGCCGGTACTTCCTTGCTTGAATCCGGGTGCGAATTTTGTGGAGCATGTATAGACGTCTGCCCCACCGGAGCAATCGTTGAAAGGGATTACAAGTGGGATAAAGCAGTACAAAAAGTTGCTACGACCTGCCCTCATTGCCCTGTTGGTTGCCAACTAGATCTTGATGTCAATAAACGAAACAAAGTGGTGAGGTCTATCCCGAATCGACAAGCAGAGGCCAATATGGGTATGGCCTGTTTTAAAGGCAAGTTCGGGTTGGATTTTGTTAACAACAAAAATAAATTAAAGAAACCCATGGTGCGCAAAAATTCAGAACTCGAGGAAGTCACATGGCCCGAGGCACTAGATTTTGTGGCCAGCAAATTAGAGAATCACAAGAATGGTGATTACGCTTTAATCGCATCCGCAAGAGGTACAAATGAGGACAATTTTGCGGCTCAAAAATTTGCCCGAAGAGTGATGAAGTCTAACAATGTAAACGTTTCCTCAAATTCTCGGCCAAAATTGGTAGATTCTCTGCAGGATTTAATAGGCGATGATTGTGCCTCAAACAAAATATGGGAGCTATTGGATTCACAAGTCATACTACTGGTTTCGGCGAACATAACAGAAGAACAAAACGTTGCGTCCGTTCCTATAAAACAAGCGGTGGCCAAAGGGGCCAAACTAATAGTAATAGACCAACGGGAGACCGAATTAACAAGATATGCCACAAAATGGATCCGACCTCTAATAAATTCAGAACCCGTTTTGATAGGTGGGATTTTGCGAAGCATAGTAGACCAGTCGCTGGAAGATCATGACTTTGCCACCGAAAAATGTGAAGGTTATGATGAATTCCGAAATTCCCTATGGGATTTTGATTTAGTGAAGGTCAGTGCGCAGACAGGAATAAGTCAAGAAGAGATCCGGGAAATGGCTCAAATATTTGCTAATACCGAGGCCTCTTCAATCCTATATGGTCTTGAGACAATTTCTGACACCCACATAGACGACACAGTGAAATCTCTAGTTAATTTATCTCTAATTACCGGAAATTTAGGGAAAAACTCAGGCGGCATATATCCGCTATTTTCGGGAGCCAACCAACAAGGATCTAGAGATGTTGGATGCGTACCTAACTTGTTACCTGGGCACAGGCCAACCGCCTCACCAGGTATAGATCTAACGGAAATATCTGAGGCCTGCTCCTCTGGAGCTATAAAGGCTTTACACTTAATCGGGGATGAATTGTTTCATAACACCGCAAACCGGTCAGGGTTTCTAGACAAAATCAAAGCCACAGATTTACTGATAGTCCATCAAAGTTTCGCCAGCGAAGTAACTGACATAGCAGATGTCGTATTGCCATCGGCCCTTTTTACCGAAAAAACTGGCACGTACACCAATATGGAGGGCAGAATACACCGACTTCGGCCAGCATTAGGGCCCGTTGGTGATGAGGATGAAGATTGGAGAATACTATCTCAGATAGCCGCAAGATTGGGATCAGATGACCTGTCTTATTCTTCCTCTCACGATGTACTAATTGAAATAATAAACGAGGTGGAAACTTACAAAACCCTTGAGCCTGACAGCCTGGATTCTCAAGGACACATCAGGAAACCCATCTTGAATTCAAGTTACGTTTTCTCTCCTATTGAATTCACACAAAGAGAGGAACCCTCGGTAGATGATCAATACCCTATGGTTTTTGCACCTGGTAGGGTACTTTTTGATGCGGACCGAGATGCGGGCATCGTTACGGAAAATGACTTAAATACCATCACAAGACGTGAGATTATCGAAATGAATGAGGAAGATGCAAAGAAAGCTGGTATTTCGGAGGGGGATGTAATCAAAATATTGGGCGAAGAATTTGAATTAACCGGCAATGCGCACCTCAATGGCCTGCATTCAGGAATGGTTGCTACTACTACGTTATTCGGCACTTTAATCGAATCGTTGAATAACAGTACGGAACCAGATCCAATGGCTAAAATTGAAGGTTTGAGACTCTGTAAAGTACGAGTAGAAAAAGTCTAACCAAAAGGGTAGCAGAGTGGTATAGGAGTATTTATGACAACAAGAAAATTCCCTCAAAAGGCACCATTACAAGAAATCAACATAGTGCACAGAGAAGATCACACCGAAGATTTGGCACTCATGTGGCTTGAAAAACCAGACGGTTACACCTTCAAACCCGGCCAATATTGCACAATCGGACATGATGGCATTGAGAGAGCATATTCTATAGCTTCTGCTCCGCATGAAGAGTTTATAGAATTATTTATAGAGTTAATCCCTGTAGAAGAAGGTGGAGTACTGACCCCGATGCTTTGGGATTTGGATGAAGGTGACAAAGTGACGATACGTCCTCGAGCTAAGGGCATATTCACATTCAAAGAAGAAATGGAGAATCAGTTTCTCGTTTCTACAGTAACTGGTGTAGTTCCTTACGTTAGTTTCATAAGAGACTATCTCAGGAAAAACCGAAGTGGCCATCACTTTTATGTCCTAGAAGGGGCAAGCTATACAGATGAGTTTGTATACGATAAAGAGTTCGAAACTTTAAGTGACTTAAACCCTTCCTTGGTAACTTTTGTTCCAACAATCAGTCGTCCCGATGAAGACAGAAATTCGACTTGGTCTAAGGATACAGGAAGAGTAAACAATATCGTCAGAGATAAGCTCGACCAATTCAATCTCACAACTGCAGATACAATGATTTATGCCTGTGGCCACCCAGGAATGATTGAGGATGTGAAGGAAAAAGTAACTGGCGATGGATATGAATTCTTAGAAGAAAGATTCTGGAAAGATGATTAGACCAGAGTTAAAGTTAACTCATTAGTCGGACTTTCGATAATATAAATATCTTTACTTTGATTTTTTAGTTAAAATGCTGTGCATCCTCATATGGACGTATTCTCTATGGCGACCCCGGCTCGACAACAATATTTGGACATCAAATCAAATCACCCAAACGATATTCTCCTCTTCAGGATGGGGGATTTCTACGAAACCTTTGACGATGACGCCAAAGTGGTGGCGAAAGATCTTGAAATCGCTTTAACCTCTAGAGAAATGGGGAAAGGTGAGAAAGTTCCCTTAGCCGGAATTCCATATCATTCTCTAGACGGGTATCTATCCAAATTGATCTCCAAAGGACACAGAATCGCGATTTGTGAACAAACTAGCGATCCAAGTGCCTCAAAAGGTATCGTTGACAGGGAGGTGGTTCGAATTGTGACTCCAGGCACAATTACGGAAGATCAGCTTTTAGAAAAAAATGTCAACAACTATCTTGCCTCGATAGTTATCAAAGACCATTCCGTAGGAGTTGCCTATGTAGACATTACAACAACAGAATTCTTGACAACTGAGGTACAAATTGAAGATTTAACCGCTGAAATAAATAGGATAAATCCGAGGGAAGTAATACTATCTAAGCCTTTGCCAGGTCACATTTCTGAGAACATAAATGCTCATATCACTTTGCTAGATGAAGAAAGGAGCATTGCTAATAACTCTCGCAAAATAGTCGAACAAAACTTCAAAGTGGCTTCGCTGGAATCGTTTGGCTGCGACAAACTCACCCTTGGAATCGAAGCAGCAGCTCAAATTATTGAATATTTGAAAACACATCAACGGTCCGCATTAAAAACCATTCCCACATTGAAAACATATTCCACACTACCATTTATGTCTCTTGATGAACAAACGAGTCGTAATTTGGAAATTTTTTCAAGTGGTAGAGAGAATTCTCAAGAATCTTCTTTGTACTCAACATTAGATAAAACCCAAACACCAATGGGAGGAAGACTACTCCGGAAATGGCTAGGACAACCTCTACTAGAATTAGATTTACTTGAGGAAAGACAAAAAGCCATAGAATGGTTTATGAAAGACCCGATACGAAGGAATCAAATCGCAAAAATTTTAACTTCCATATCGGATATTGAGCGCCTTGCAACAAAGGTAAAAATGGGTACAGCGGGGCCAAGGGATCTAACCGGTCTAGGTAACAGTTTGGGAGTTATACCTGAACTTATCTCCATAGCAGGCAAGCAAACCAAAAACGAAGAAACTTTTTGGGTTCTCAATGAATTTAGTGATAATTCAATCCCATATGAATTGATTAAAAAATCTATTGAACCCGAATCTCCTCCATCTGTAGGGGAAGGAAGAACAATCAAAGCTGGTTTCTCTAGGACTTTGGATTTATTAAAGCAAGAATCCACTGCAGCCAAAGCTAACATGGCTAACATTGAATCTCGTGAAAGAGAAGAAACGGGAATTAAATCGTTGAAAATTGGCTATAACAAGGTCTTCGGATATTACCTTGAAGTGAGCAAATCGTATATATCCCAAGTCCCCCCAGGTTATGTGCGCCGCCAAACCCTAGTGGGAGGTGAACGATACATCACACCAGAAATGAAAGACTATGAAGCAGTCATACTCAACGCAAGTTCAAAAATAGAAGAAGTTGAGAAAAGATTATTTGAAGAGATTTGTTCAAATATATCTATGCATCTGGAAGCACTACTGAAAACATCATATGCGATTTCACTCATGGATTTATTCTATTCTCTATCAAGAATTGCGTCGGAGCGTAATTACATTAAACCAATTCTTAATAACTCAGACACAATCGATATCAAATCAGGCAGACATCCCGTAATAGAACAAATAGTGGGTCCTGGGGAGTTTGTGCCTAACGATACAAATGTGTCGAATACATTCAATCAAATATTGCTAATAACCGGCCCAAATATGTCTGGTAAATCCACCTACCTTCGCCAGGTTGGTATTCTTACATTGATGGCTCAAATCGGCAGTTTCATACCGGCTGAATCTGCCACAATAGGGATTGTAGACAGAATATTTACAAGGGTGGGGCTGCAGGATGATCTTACAAAAGGCCAATCAACTTTCATGGTAGAAATGCTAGAGACGGCATCCATATTAAACCAAGCAACTGAGAAATCCTTGATTATTCTTGACGAAATTGGTAGAGGTACTAGCACATATGATGGACTTGCAATAGCTCAAGCAGTAACGGAGTTTATTCATGAAGAAAAAACACTACGATGTAAAACATTATTCGCTACTCACTACCATGAAATGACCGAATTATCCAAGCATCTTGAAAGAATAACTAACTTGCACGTGGCTGTTTCTGATATAAATGGTGAAATAGTATTCTTAAGACAACTGCTGCCTGGGGGAGCAGATAAAAGTTATGGGGTTCATGTAGCCAAATTGGCTGGCCTCCCGCCGAAAATCGTAGGAAGGGCATGGGAAATATTAGCAATGCTTGAAAATAATAAAAATTCAATTGCATCTACATTGAATGAAAGCGCCGAAAAACCATTCCAAACACAGATGTTTGCTCACCGTAATTGGCTAGAAGAGGAACTGTCGAACATTGATATAGATGCCATGACCCCATTGGAAGCATTGATTAAATTGCAGTCACTGAAGGATCAGGCCAAACATTTGAATTAATCTGCCAACGCTTCTTGGGCAGCCAAAAACATCACATCGACTGGTGCTTCTCTATCTGTCCACAGATTAAAAGAAGCCGCTCCCTGTAGAACAAGCATCGGTAGGCCTGTCAATATCCTAGCTCCCGTTTCCGCTGCATGTATCAACATAGGGGTTTCAAGTGGGTTGTAAACCATATCATTTACTAACACACTAGTTTTGACACAAATACCCTCTAGTAAATTACTGTCTTCAACTGAGGTATGTTTCATCCCCACAGAGGTTGAATTAACGATCAGGGATGCCGAATCTACAGCGTTAAAAAAACTGGGGCCATTTAATAATATTGGACTAACTTTGTCTTTTTCAGGAAATTCAGACGCCAATCTTTCAGCCCTATGGTAGGTCCTATTGGCGATCACCAGAGAACCTACTTTACTTCCCACCAATGCATGGGCTGCAGCCCTGGCGGCTCCTCCTGCTCCTATTAACAACACAGTTTCTCCTGAGGGATCGTAATTTCCATATTCTGAAATAGCCTGAATAAATCCCGCTGTGTCAGTGTTGTATCCAATCAAAGTGCCACAATCATTAACTATGGTGTTGACTGAACCCACCTTCTCTGCCCAATCATCTATTTCATCCAATAACTCTATGACAGCTTCTTTATAGGGAATGGTTACATTCGCACCCATAAAAGAAGTGCCTCTCAAAGCGTTCACTTTGTCAGCTAAGTCTTTGGGCTCGGTTGACCAAGCTTTGTAAGATGCCTTTATACCTGAAAATTCAAAAGCTGCATTTTGGAAATGCGGTGATATTGAGTGTCCTAATGGGTATCCTATGATCCCGGCTTTTCTTAACATAAACTAAATCCATAAAAGAGTTACTATCATTTCTAACATATGGCAAAACAAGTCTAGATATAAGAAATATAAGTTAATATAAGAAGCACTTCAACAAAACAAGGTGAAATGGCCAATTGAGTAACCTAGAACCAATCACAATTACTGCCTTGGAGCATACAATCTCTCGATGTGACAAATGTAGCTTATCAAAATCAAGAAACCGCACTGTACCTGGCGAAGGTGATTATAATGCACAGGTTATGGTGGTAGGAGAAGCCCCCGGTTCTAACGAGGACAAAACAGGTAGGCCTTTCGCTGGTAGGGCTGGAAATTTGTTAAATGAACTCCTTAGCTCGGTCGGTATAAAAAGATCCCAAATATACATAACAAATATGCTCAAGTGCCGGCCACCTAGCAATAGAGACCCGCAACAAACCGAAATCGATTCATGCGAACCATATCTGGCCCTGCAAATTTCACTGATTCAACCATCCGTAATAATCACGCTGGGAAGATTTTCTTTTTCAAATTTCTTTCCGGGCATACCATTGAGTAAAGCTAGAGGAATTGTCCGTGAGTGGAACGGTATTAAGATATTGCCGGTGTATCATCCAGCAGCGGCTCTCTATAATCCCGGCCTGAAACCCAAACTGCTACAAGATTTTCAAAAGATTACTTCCTTGATCAATATAAATGAGTCATCTGCCTCCGAGCAATCGCAAATGGCTGATGCCACTCAATTAAGTTTATTTGATGGTCATTTTGAATAGCAAAAGATTGAAAGTAATACCACTTGGGGGCCTTGGCGAAATCGGCAAAAACATGATGGCTATTGAATATGATGGTCAGATCTTAATAATTGATGCCGGCATAGCATTTCCTTCAGAAATTAAGCCAATATACAGTTTCGGTGTGTCAGATACAACCTATTTAAACGAAAGAAAAAATATGATTTTGGGTGTACTAATCACTCATGGACATGAAGATCACATTGGTGGTTTACCACATTTTCTAAGTAATTTTAATGTGCCTGTATATTCAAGTAAATTAACTAGGGAATTTATCAAATTCAAACTCGGCAATAACAATCAATATGACTTACATGCGATAAATTTTTATAGATCATATTCTCTAGGGTGCTTCGAATTCCAATTCTTTCCAGTATGCCATTCAATTCCAGACGCCGCCGGGATAGCCATAAAAAGCCCTGTGGGTTTATTAGTTCATACGGGGGATTTTAAGTTCGACGATAACCCGACACTTGGCAGTCCTGTTGATCTTGAATATCTATCAAGTTTATCTTCAAATACCAATCTGATTTTATGTTCGGACTCGACCTACGCTGAAAAGGAGGGTTTTACAGATTCTGAATCTACATTGGAGGAAAAATTAAACCAAATAATTTCCCAATCAGAAGGTAGAATATTAATTGCAACATTTTCCTCCTTACTTTCTAGAATTCAACAAATCATCACTATTTCCTCGGTACTCGGTCGTAAAGTATCGGTGGTAGGTAGAAGCATGAATAGAAATCTTAAAGTCGCTCTCGATTTAGACTATGTAACTGATCCTCAAAACACCGTTATACCCTTAAAAGACTCGAAAAAATTGCCCGATCACAAAGTTTTGCTTATAACAACCGGTGCGCAAGGTGAAAGCAGCTCTGCCATGGGTTTGATTTCCCGGGGCCAGCATAGTGATGTATCAATAAAAAACGGGGATACCATAGTTATATCTTCATCCCCGATCCCTGGAAATGAAGTTAAATATTCCCATATGATAAATAATCTGTTCCGACAGGGAGGCCAGGTAATATATCAAACCATATCCCTTGTTCACGTCCATGGGCACGGCAGTAGAGAAGATTTAAGGCGCATGATAGAGCTTGTTAAACCAAAATATTTCATACCCATCCATGGGGAAACAAGACACTTAGTGGCTCATGCAAAAATCGCAGAAAAAAGTGGCGTAGAACGTGAAAATGTTTTTTTGATTGAAGATGG
>VFFY01000027.1 GCA_009392675.1 SAR202 cluster bacterium
GGCTAGAGTATCTGCCTTCCAAGCAGAAGGTCGCCGGTTCGAATCCGGTCTCCCGCTCCAACCTTGTTCAAAACACTCCAGTTCAACCAACAATTATTTCAGGTTCTATATGACTGCGACTGAGGAAGTAGATTTCACAGTAGAATTTTGGCGTCGGGAGAGCAAAAAAGCACGATCGATTAGTATACGATCCCTTCCTCCCTATGGAGTAGAGATTGTAGTGCCCAAAGGTTTCTCTCATAAATTCGTAACAAAAATCATCACCCAGAATGAGCATTATATAAATCAGAAGTTGGATGATATCAAAAATAGAAATTTTGACATCAAACCATCAAACATTTTTCTTCCGGCCACCAGCAAGGTGTTTGATGTCATTTATTTAGAATCTGGAGCAGAAGATTTTTCACTCAAAGAGACAAATGAAACCATAATACTTAAGAAACCAAAGGAAAGAGTGTCTCTAATCACAAACTCAAAACTTCTACAGCAATGGTTGCAGATTAAAGCCGTCTCAATTTTAGAAAAAGCGGTAGAAACCAATTCTAAAAAATTGAACATTCCATACAACAAAATAAAAATAGGTAGCCGTAAAAGCATTTGGGGTAGCTGTTCTTACAAGAAAAATATAAACCTCAACAGAAATTTGGTTTTCCTTGAACCCAGTCTCATTGAGTACGTTGTAACTCATGAGTTATGTCATATCCTTGAAATGAACCACTCAAAACAATTTTGGTCTTTACTAAATGAATCATTACCTGGATCCAAAAAATTACAGAAACAATTAAAGTCGGACGCCAATAGTTCAATACCGTCATGGGCATTGATTTAAAATCACATAAATTGAAATACAAAACCATGAGAGTCAATGGAAAAAGAACGCTATTAGCAACGCTAATAGCAATACTGATTCTCATATCTGCAAAATCGGATGTTCATCATTTCACTCAAACCGACTATGCTGCAGGGCCTCATGCTTTTTCGTTGGTTCGTTGGGAACTAAGGCATGTACCTTTGAAATGGCTACACCTGTTATGGGAAAAATATCCTGGTCACAAACCTGATGACGCCGAACGAAATACTGTAATTAAGGATTACTTAGCCACGACATTAAAACTGCAAAAGGAGCTAGTTAGCTTAGATAATTCAACAACCCTTAACCGCTTGGTAGATACAACATCGATGACCCAGACAACACTCAAAAACAAGGAAATCGAATATTTACAAAGAAAAAGGGAAGCACTCAGAGGTAGAGCAGAAGAAGCCATTGAATCTTCCGTGAGCAGTGCCGCCCGTAATAACAACTTAGGTCTACCTCTTGGATTACTTATTCCACCCACAGATTTCAGGCTCGGAGACCCTCCTCATATTCTCATTACCTCCAGAAGAGACAAGATAGAACTTACAGGCAGTAAATTAATAAAGCCTGACTTGGAGTGGTCTGATCGAACAGAAATTGAGAGTAGGGCGGAACAATATGAAAACACTTCTGCCCTTGTTGACGATCTCGCTGGTCTAGGAACCTACCCAGCCATCGTGTCAGACAAAGATGAACTACGGCAATTATTGCGTACCGCAGCACACGAATGGCTACACAACTATTGGATATTGAAACCGCTGGGCAGAAATATGTGGTCCTCTCAAAACATGCAGATTTTGAATGAAACTGCTGCAGATTTAGCAGGTAACGAACTCGGGGACGAAGCCTTCGAAGTGCTTGGTAACACTACCGTTGACTCCTACCGATACGATAGTTTGGACTCGGGCAACACCCATCTGGTCAGAATATTGCGTGAAACCAGAACGGGTGTCGAAAAAATGCTCGAAAATGGAGAAATCGAAAAGGCAGAGCAATATATGGACAAACAGCTATGGAAATTAAAGCTTGGTGGTTACAACATCAGAAAATTAAACCAAGCATATTTTGCCTTTCGTGGGAACTATGCTGAGGGCCCTGCTTCAATTAGCCCTATAGGGAAGGAATTAAGGGAATTACGAGGCTACTTTGGCAATGTTGGAGATTTTATCGCATCCATCTCAGAAATTGGTGATTACGGGCAGTTCCATTATCTACTGAATCTCAAAAGAAAGCAGTTATTCCTCGATAATTAATATTTGATTAATTACCAGAGTTAGAACTTTTTTCAGACAATCCCTGAATCAAACTCAAATACTCCCTTACTCACATTAAGCCTCAATATATCTGAAGCACCACCCGCAAGTCGCATCGATCTTATTTTTCTGTACAAATCTTCCAAGGGATGTCCAGAAACTAAGGCCTGACCACCGACTAATTGGACGGCTGTATCAACTACATTAGAAGCCGCCTCAGTACAAAATATCTTCGCTGTTGTAACTTCATTTACAACCGAATCCCCAGAACCTAGGAGTCTCCCTACTCTGTACAGCACGGACCTTGCGGCAAAGGTATTGATACGCATGTCGGCATACCTCAACCTCACTCCTTCGAAATCAGAAAGAGTTCCCCCTGATCTATGGGGTTTCTTCAGATGGGCTGTCACTATATCCAAAGCATACATGGCCAAACCCACTGAGGTAGCAGATTGTTCTATTCTTTCCTGCATTATATTTCCCAAGGCCCGCGGCATTCCTTGACCTACCTCCCCGATTATGTTGGCAGCATCTACATTCACTGATTGGAATTCAACCACCACATGCGAACTGCCATCTAAACTATAAAATGGATCTCCCATTTTTATACCGTTAGAATTTGAATCGATAACTA
>VFFY01000028.1 GCA_009392675.1 SAR202 cluster bacterium
CGACGGTAAGGTCATGAATGCGAGCCTTTTGGATTACAGAATGCCCACAACTTTAGACCTGCCTATGATAGATCCTGTGGTCGTAGAGGTATTTAACCCTGGGCACCCTTTTGGTGTGAGGGGGGTAGGAGAATCTCCTCTAGTACCACCGCTCGCCGCAATGGCCAATGCCTTATATGATGCAACTGGAGTAAGAATGCGAGAATTACCAATGTCCCCCACAGCTGTAAAAAAGGCCCTAGATGACGCAAAAACTTAAGTTCTCGCCTAAATTTTAGTATCATATAAGGTGCCGACTAATAGAAATTAACGAGGTTTAATAATGCCAAAACAATTCCAATTTAAAGACGATGCTCGATCTCAGTTGATGGAAGGTATCGATCTTATGGCCCGCACCGTGGGAATAACTTTAGGACCAAGTGGTCGGAATGTAATCTTAGCAAAAGAATTCGGGCCCCCTCAGGTATGTAGTGATGGAGTAACCATTGCCAAAGAGATTGAACTGCGAGAACCGTTTCCCAATATGGGGGCACAGTTGCTTAAGGAGGCGGCCTCGAAGACAAATGACGATGTCGGAGATGGTACCACCACATCGACTATTTTAGCCCAGGCTATATTAAAGAACGGTTTCAAAAATATAGCGGCGGGCGCTGACCCAATTGCGTTGAAAAGAGGTATTGACGAAGCGGTCGACGTAATAACAAAAGAATTAATAACAATCTCGAAGGATGTTGCCGGAGACGAACAAATTTCTCAGGTAGCCGTGCTCTCGGCACATGATGAAAAAATGGGCCAACTGATAGGACAAGTAATGAGTAAGGTTGGAAAAGATGGGGTCGTCACTGTCGAAGAATCACGGGGCCTAGATTATGAAGTGGAATACGTAGAAGGCATGGAAATAGACAGGGGATATTTATCCCCTTATTTCGTAACTGATCAAGAGAGAATGGTCACAGAGCTTAATGAGCCGTACATCCTCATTACCTCAGAAAAAATAACCAGCCTAGAGGAATTGCTCCCATTTCTTGAAAAGTTTAGCGCTGTCGGTAGAGAACTAGTCCTGATAGCTGAAGATATAGAAGAGCAGGCACTGGCCACACTCGTTGTAAACAAAATGAAAGGGACACTAAATTGTCTCGGGGTAAAAGCCCCTGGTTTTGGGGATAGGAGAAAAGCCATCCTTGAGGATATGTCCATTCTTTTTGGTGGAACTGTAATAAGTAGGGAAACAGGTAGGGATCTTGATTCTATCGAAATTTCAGACCTAGGAAGATGTAGAAGGGTTATATCCACCAAGGATTCCACCACTTTTGTAGAAGGAAGTGGAGAGGCAGGCCTCATTGATGCAAGAGTGAGCAATATAAAGTCTCAGGCTCAAGAAACTAAATCTGATTACGACCGTGAAAAGTTGGAAGAGCGTGCAGCAAAACTATCTGGTGGTGTATCTATAATAAAGGTAGGAGCCGCAACGGAAGTTGAATTGAAGGAAAAGAAACAGAGAGTCGAAGATGCCTTATCTGCTACTCGGGCAGCCATGGAAGAGGGAATACTCCCTGGAGGCGGCACGTCACTTATTCGAATCGCAGCTGGTTTACGGGACAGGTACTCAAATAGTTCCGATGAGGCGACCGGAGCCAGAATTGTATTGGATGCTGTAGATGCACCTGTTGTACTTCTAATACAAAATGCTGGTTTCAGCGGCCAGGTAGCCCTAGACGCAATTAAAAAAGGAAGTGGCGACTATGGGTTTGATGCTGAAAATAATAGGTACGGGAGCATGTATGAATTCGGTGTGATCGACCCAGTGAAAGTCACTAGGTCAGCTCTTGAAAATGCAGCAAGCATAGCTGGTATGGTATTAACCACAGAATCTCTCGTTACAGAGCTAGATCCTCCAAAATTACCAGCACCATTTGACGACTAAATTTTCATTCTCAACAAGGCGGATTTGAAAACCGCCCCAAAGGGAAAGTCCGATGTCAACCGATAAAGAAAAAGAAACTCCCATAGATCCGAATGTTACTATTTCCGTGGAAATGGTAAGTAAGAGCTTTGGACCTCACAAAGCTGTATCCAACCTATCTTTTTCGATCAGAAGAGGAGAGATAGTTGGGTTTCTCGGTCCGAATGGTGCCGGCAAGACAACTACGATGAGATTGTTGACTTCCTATTACACTCCAGACACCGGTAAAATTCTTATAAATGGAACTGACAATTCAGAGAACGATTTGGAAACCAGAAAAAGCATTGGATACTTAGCAGAAAACAATCCCTTGTATGAAGATTTATTAGTCAGTGAATATCTCGATTTTATAGCAGACCTAAGGGGGCTTTCAGGCAATGAAAGAACCCGCAACTTGGAACAAACTGTAGAAGAAGCCAGCTTACAAGAAGTTTTCTATCGGCCTATAAGCGAACTATCCAAAGGGTACCATCAAAGGGTCGGACTGGCAGGTGCAATAATTCATCGCCCTTCCATCCTGATACTGGACGAACCTACAGAAGGTTTAGACCCTAACCAACGTTTATCAATGAGGGATTTAATCAAGTCTTTGGGTCAAGAACGAACTGTTTTAGTGACAACTCACGTCATGCAAGAAGTGGAAAATACCTGTGAGAGAGTTCTCCTTATAAACAGAGGTGAGCTTGTGGCCGACAGCCCAGTCGATGAAATCTTCCAACTTACCCCTGGCCTCAGAAAAATATATGTTGAGGCAGAAGGCAATCAGATTGAATCTGGCCTTGCATCTTTAGATGCAGTGGAATCCGTAGAAAGATTGGAACCGGTCGATAAAAGGAAAAGATATATAGTTAATTTGTCAGGCTCTGAAGATCCGAGACCCGATATCTTTCGTTTAGCGACCACTCAAGAATGGGTGTTGTGGGAACTGCATGAAGAACGTATGCACCTTGAGGATGTGTTCCATTCCCTCACATCAGAAAATGAGGCCGAGAGGACGTTACAGGGATCATGAAGTCCCCTTTTATAGCTTTAATAAAAAAAGACCTCAAAGGCTATTTTGACCAACCCACAGGATATATCCTGATAGTCGTTTTTGTAGCCATGCTTTCGTGGTCGTTTTTTCAGTCAGCTTTATTAATCGGCGAAGCTTCTTTACGGCCACTATTTACTGTTGATTTCGCAATTGATAAGCCTTCTTTACCATGGCTGTTGGCCCTATTTATACCAGCAGCAACAATGAGGTTACTATCTGAAGAGCAGCGAGATGGCACATTAGAAACACTGCTTACACAGCCAATAAGAGGTTGGGTTGTCCTTTTAGCCAAATTTACTTCCGGACTATTGTTTGTATCAATAGCTATCTTGGCGACAATTGGGATACCACTAACTCTTACCAGTGCAGGTTCTTTAGATTGGGGAGCTTCAATATCTCAATACATCGGCAGTATTTTTCTGGCCGGCTCCTTGGTGTCTATAGGACTATTCACCTCCAGCCTCACCAGAAACCAAATCGTTTCCTTTATCCTGGGTTTAACTGTGAGTATGGCTCTGATGATTATGGGGCTAGAAATCGTGGCCATAACCCTACCGTCAACAGCCGCTAACTTGCTGCAATTATTAAGCCCTATAACTCACTTTGAAAATATAGGGAGAGGCATAATTGACCTCCGAGACATTCTATATTTCCTTTCTCTGATATCAACGTTCCTAAGTGCTACTTTCTTGATAATAAGAAGTCGTACTCTCAGTCACAAAACACCTCAATACCGCAACCTGCAACTTGGAGTCGCGGGTTTCATAATATTGAGTATTTTGATCGGATGGTTTGGTACATCAATCAAAGGAAGATTGGACCTAACCGGGGACAAATTATTTACTCTTAGCCCGGCAACTGAGGAAATAATTGGTCAGCTAGACGACCTGCTAACGATTGATGTTTTCATGACCTCAGACCCGCCTGTTCAAATCGCCCCTGTCTCAAGAGATATGAATGATTTTCTCCATGATGTTGAATCCAGTTCAAATGGAATGATAAAGGTTGCCAGACATTATCCAGATGATGATGAGAAGGCATTTGTGAAATCGAAAAACGCAGGGATTTCACCCATGGAATTTACTACTATTTCTCAAGGAGAATACCAAAGCAAACGAGGGTATTTAGGAATGGTTTTGACATATCTGGACCGCCGAGAAAGACTTCCGAAGATTCAAACTGTTGATGGATTTGAATATCGACTTGCAAGTCTCATGAACAAGATACTTGATGATCGGTCTGATAAGAAAACCATCGGATTCTTAACTGGGCATCAGGAAATGGAACCAGGTAACTTGCAATATTTTGCATCAATATTGAACGAACAATACCAAGTGAAAGGTATCCCAACAGAGGAAGGTTTACCTATAAACTTGGAATCTATCGATATATTAATGATCATTTCTCCTAAATCGAGAATTGGAGATACTCACCGTAATTCGATAATAGAATACATAGGATCAGGTGGAAAGGCTTTCATTGCGATAGAACCGATCCTCATTGACTATAACCAATGGGCCGGCATATCTAATAGGGATAGTGCAGCCGATCTTATACTCTCCGAATTTGGAATTTCGATTGAGTCTGATCTAGTTTTTGATATCCAATCAAATGAGCCTATTGCTCTTGACGGCGGAGCCGGTTCTGTTTTGCGTAGTTATCCTTACTGGGTTAAAGCAGATGTAGTTGACCCTAAAATCGGAGGCGAAGTACAAAGTGTTGTTATTCCTTGGGCAAGTACCTTAGGAATACTAAATCTACCTGACTCACCCTTCACTGTGAGTCCATTAATCTCCACCACGGAGTATGCTTATATAGACATGGATATGAGAAATCTACGAACAAATTCCCCTGCATTTTTTCAGGTGTCTCCAGATAACCAAGTGCTAAGTGATCTAGCTGTCGCATTGGAGCACCGCAATGGATCAAGATTAATAATTACCGGAGATGCTGATTGGATAGCAGATGGCACAGTACGTAACGTCAGAAATAGTGCCGATAATTTTCTATTAGCTCTTAATCTCGTTGATTGGCTTGCTCAAGAAGATAATTTAGCCTCGGTGAGAACTAAAATAATATCAGAACGCAATTTAGTTTTTTCCTCTGATAGACACCGTAACATAGTCCGTTACGCAAACATTGCAGGAGTACCCATCGCTTTCGTACTGCTTGGACTTGTCAGGTTCATGCAACGGAGAAGTAAGGGATTTAGGAATCGTTGGGTTGTCGGATCAAACGGAAAAAACGGGGACCCTAAACGGCCAGGGGATTCAGCTAATGAAAAGTAGACAGGTAGGATATGTGCTTATAGCCTTGATAGTTATAGGGTTGGCTGGACTCATATACAGGATCATTCTTGGAGGGTCCGACGAATTTGTCCTTGAAGGCATGCTGCCTATCAACGAGCAGATCATTAGCCAGGTAGACATAACAACAAATGATGGCGTGAAGTCAGAATTAATAAAAGTCAATGACTCTTACTGGGAGGTATCAAACAACGAGATTTTTCCACCAAAATTACGACTCTTTTGGGAACATGTAGATTTCGTGCCAGGCGCACAACTAGTCGCCCGGAAATCCAAACACCACCAACTTTTAGGAGTAGATGAAGAAAACAGTACGAAGGTTTCCTTTTTTGTTGGGCCCTCAATGCAGGAACAAATACATATTGGTAAGTGGGTTGATGAGGTTAGGCTCTGCTATGTGCGAAAATCCGGCAGAGATGAGGTCTACTCTATTCCCTGTCCAGAAAATGGAATATTTTCGTCTGACCCTGACTCTTGGAGAAACCCGATTGTTATAGCAATACCACCCACCGATATAGAGTCCTTTGATTTTATTTATCCTGACAGTACTGAAAATTTTTCATTGGTCAGATCACCAGAAAACGATTGGATGGTACTTAACTCACAATCTGAAATCGAAGGGCCCGCCAACCTTCAAGACATATCTAATTTATTGGGTTTAATGCAGTTCATGCCCGCCACGGGGTTTGAAGATGACAGCATTGCCAAGTCATTGGATTTTGACGCTCCTGACGGATCAATCCGCGTAAACACGGTGGAGGAATCAAATTCCCCTACTACAAGATTAAAATTGATCAAAAAAGACGAACTATCTTACTATGTGAAAATTCCCAGCCAATCAACTGTTTTTCTCATCGGGTATATACCAGAAACTCCCTATCTACTGGGTGATTTCTTACTGATGAAAAAATCAGATATTTTAGTATCTGACTAAGTAACCAGTTCATTCGGACTGTCTGGCAATTCTCCTTCTCCGTGCGTGGCCTCTCATCGCGTGGGCTAAAATCAGCAATACAACCGCAGTAAATCCAACAGCAATATCCTTATCTTTGTCGAAGATATGCGTAAGGAACAAAATAGCCAAGTAACCAAAGATTATGCTAGTTAAAGAGGTTACCCAAAGTTTCTGGGCCAGGACAGTGGCTATAGCTGCAACGAACAAAGCAAAAAAACCTATTCCACCAAATAGACCGATAGCAATGCCACCAGCAATGGCCATCCCGTCCCCTCCTTTAAAGCGAGTGAATATAGAATTCCAATGTCCAAATATTGCTGCACATGCTGGAAGTAAAATTAAAGGTCCCTCCACACCCATCATGCCTGATACTATGACCGCCAAGGCTCCTTTTGTTATATCAAATACGAGAACTATTAGAGCTGACCAGCGACCCACATTCTTCATAACATTGGAAGCCCCCGCCAGCCCAGTCCCAATAGAAAATATGTCTATTCCTTTTCTTCTACTGATTCTATGGGCAAAGGGGAGGGCACCAAATATATAACTAACCAAACAGGCTAATATAAGTGTCAAAAATTCTTCCATTTATAACATTCTTATGCAATAAGTCAGAAGCTAATACTAACTTAATTCCATTAAACTAGCATTAATAGAGTGGCTTTAGATTATATTCACAAAAATTACTTAATCGATTCTTGGATGAAGGTAACTATATCTAAAGTTGATGTACCCGGACCAAATATCCCTTTAATGCCTATATCAGTAAGGAAGTTATGGTCTGACTCAGGTATTATCCCGCCTGCAACAATCAATGTATCCCCCATTTCCCTATTATTCAATTCACTAATGATCTGAGGGAAGAGTTCAATATGGGCACCCGACAATATGCTGAGGCCAATTACATCTACATCTTCTTGCATTGCTGCTTCAGCTATCATTTCCGGGGTTTGCCTGATACCGGTGTAAATCACCTCCATGCCTGCATCACGAAGCGCCCTCGCTATAATTTTGGCACCTCTGTCGTGACCATCTAACCCTGGCTTTGCAACCAGCACTCTAATAATTTTGGATGTCATATCATCTCCGAGCCGTTTTTTGATCCACTAATTCTATTAAAACGCCTCCAGTGGCCTTTGGATGTATAAATCCGATGGTTCCTGATAAACCGTCCCGTGGTTCTTTATCTATCAACCGGACTCCCGCTAGATCTAAGTCTTGGAGTCTGGATTCCAAATTATCTACCTCGAAGCAGATATGATGAACCCCTTCACCTTTTCTATTTATGAATTTAGCAACTCCGTTTTCGTTGTCGATAGGTTGAATAAACTCCAATTGAGAAGCACCGACTCTCACTAAGGCTGCTTTAACACCCTGATCCTCAATAGTTTCTATTTCCCCCGACTTAGTAACCCCGAACAAATTTTCATAAAATTCCAGGGTCTCCTCAATATTCAAAACAGCAATACACACATGATTTATGTGTCTGGCGCTACATATAGATTCGTTATTCACCTAATTATCCTTGTTTTTTCAAAATGTTTCTTGCAATCACTAACTTCTGAATTTCTGAAGTCCCTTCATATATTTCTGTGACCCTGGCATCCCTAAAATACCTTTCCACAGGTGTCGGAGCAAAATAGCCTGTACCGCCATGTATTTGAACGGCCTTGTGAGCACTCTCCATTGCAACTTTAGATCCGTACAGTTTTGACATTGCGGCTTCCGTCGCAAATGGCAGATTGGCGTCCCTTAGGGACGCAGATTTCATCACTAGTTGCCTAGCTGCCTCAATTTCGGTAGCCATCTCTGCAATCATCCATTGGATCCCTTGTAAATCTGAAAGGGTCCCGCCGAAAGCCTCTCGATGTAATGCATAATCAACCGCCGCTTCCAAAGCCGCCTGTGCTATGCCAACACATTGAGCCCCAATTGAAATTCTGCTTGAATTTAAAACTTCCATAGTTTGCCTAAACCCTTGCTCATCCTCACCCATTCTGTTTTTTGCCGGAACCAGCACGTTATCAAAGATGATCTCCCCAACAGTTGAAGCCCTGACCCCCATTTTCCCATGAAGTTGGTTTGTCACTATCCCCTTGGTATCTGATTCCACTATTAAGGCTTCAATACCCTTATGTTTTTTAGATGTGTCTGAGGTTGCCAAGGTCACAAATATAGAGGCTTCAGGAGCGTTACTAATCCAGGTCTTCACACCATTCACTACATAGTGTCCATTAGACCTTACAGCCGAAGTTTTTATAGCTGCTGCATCGCTCCCCGCCCCAGGTTCCGACAAAGCAAAAGCTCCGATTTTTTTACCTGATGCAAGATCCGGTAAATAGTTACGTTTTTGTTCCTCACTGCCAAACATGTTTATAAATTGGGTACATAAAGATAGGTGAGCTATATAAACTACCGAGGTAGCTGCGCATCCTTTCGCTATTTCTTCTGCTGCTATTGCCAATTGACGTGTCGTGCCACCACTCCCTCCGTATTCTTCTGGTATCGTTAGGCCGAATAAACCCAAATCACCCATACCAGATACGTTATCCCAGGGAAACAGTGCACTTTCATCGTATCCAGCCGCCCTCGGAGCCAATTCATTTTTAGAATAATCGGATATTGTGTTTTTTAATAAAATTTCATCATCACTCAAAAGAAGATCCGACATTTTTTAACTCCTCTCAGCTCATTAAAATGGGGTGAATTCGGTTTGTTCTCCAAAAATATCCCGGAACACATCTGATATTTCTCCAACCGTGGCATATGATTCCACACACTTTATTAAGGCTGGCATTGTATTTGATCCACCTTCAGTAACGGTCCGCAAATTCTCTAAGGATTCCTGTACTTCTTTAGCATTTCGTTCAGATTTCACTTTTGCCAATCTTGCCAGTTGGTTTTGAGTTTCGTTAGGGGATATTGTTTGTAATTGTTCAATTGGGGGAGTCGGTGACTGATATTGGTTAACCCCGACGACCACTCTCTCTAGGCTTTCCACTTCTTTTTGGTGTTGGTAAGCACTGTTGTGAATTTCTTGTATCTGAAATCCTTCCCTAAGTGCCTCTATAGCTCCTCCCATCTCATCCATCGATTCAATGTACTTAAATGCTTGAGATTCCAATTCATCAGTAAGATGCTCAACATAATAGGAGCCTGCTA
>VFFY01000029.1 GCA_009392675.1 SAR202 cluster bacterium
CCGGAGAGAGGGCCATAAGTCTTGACTACCGTCCCATGAATGAATGTCATTAAAGGATGTGATTTGGACTAATGTGGTTGGGCTCAGGCCAATAAGACCTCTCATCAAACAAATTACCTCACCACCATGTGATTTAAGAGAAGGCCATACCTGGTTTTTACAGATAGATAGGTATTTTGACTCGGAACCTTTTTAATTATGGTTTTCCTTTCCTCACTCACCATATAATATCTCTTCTAATCCCATTGCGTTTGGATTTACCATCGTAATACTCCGTAAATTACGGTTCTAATGGTTAGGTAATGAACTTAAAACAATATATAAGAGATATTCCGGATTTTCCTAAACCAGGAATATTGTTTAGAGATATTACACCTTTACTCTATCATCAAGAGTCATTTCGATATTGTGTTGATGCTTTTGCGAAGAGGTCAAAAATAATGTCTCCTGACGTGATAGTCGGGGTAGAGTCAAGAGGGTTTATTTTTGGCTCCGCCCTTGCATATGAGATGAAGCTACCATTTGTACCGATAAGGAAAGAAGGTAAATTACCATATTCGGTTCGGGAGGTAAAATATGATCTGGAATATGGTTCCGGCATACTTCAAATACATTCAGATGTAATAAAGCCCTTTCAAAGGGTGGTATTAGTTGATGACTTGATTGCCACTGGAGGAACTATGCAAGCCTCCCGGGAATTAATCGAAGAATTGGGCGGGATCATAGTAGGTATCAACACTGTCATAGTTTTGAAGGATCTTTGCATCCCAGAGATTTTGGATGATGAAGTGTTGTTCTCCTTGGTAGATTTCTAATATTAGTTGACATACGCACTAATGTTTGTCAGCATTCGATTTGAAGGTTTTGCGCTGCTTTTGACTCCATGAAATATAGATTCAGGATAAACCTAATCCTATGGAGGTGACAAATGTACACGATAACACTTGGGGGTATGTCCGGGGGAGGTGCGAGGGACATAGGACCTATAGTCGCACAAAAATTGAAGGCTGACTATGTAGATAGGATTTTTCTATCCAGTATAGCTAAAGATGTAGGCGCTACCGTCGAGGCTTTACACCAAAGGGAAGAAAAACTTCCAAGCCGATCAGAGAAGTGGATACACGTGATACAGAGACTTCTTGAGCGTTCGGCCGTGACCGGGTCGGCTGGGGACCCATATTTTGGGCCAGGTATAACGACCTTATTAACAGAAGAGTATGAGGATATTTCGCAGCCGACAATAACCCGAGGCCATGAGGTGGAGGACGACGTATATATTGAGGCTATAGAATCTGCCATGAAAGAAATGGCAGCGGATGGCGATGTGGTATTCATCGGGAGAGGTGGACATGTGATCTTGAAGGATATGCCTAATGTGTTGCGAGTGGGAGTGGTAGCCTCATTCGAGGATAGAGTGAAGACCTTGATGGCTCGAGAAGCTATCGACAGTGACAAGGCTATTGTGACTCTAGAACAAAGAGATCAGGCCAGAAAGTATTTTTTTAAAAAGTATTTTAAGCTGGATGAACCAGATAATCCTAATTTATTCCATTTTACTATTAACTCTAGTGAAATGAGCAAAAATTATGCCGCTGAAATGGTTGTTCAAAACCTGAATTCGTTTGCTGATGGTTGTATGTTTGAATAATTTCCATGAAATCATTGCATTTATGAGTTGTTAGTATTGGATTGGTTTATTAGAATGTGCTACACGAAATCAAGTTTGGTTGTTCGGAATTAAATTTAAAACCTGAAGAAGCAACAAGGGGGGACTTTGTATGGCTCCGTTGCTCGAAGTCAAAAATCTAAAGACTCATTTTTTCACCGCAGATGGTGTGGTGAAGGCGGTTGATGGAATTTCATATGAAGTTGCAAAGGGTGAGGTAGTAGGAATTGTTGGGGAAAGCGGGTGTGGCAAAAGTGTGGGTGCCATGTCCATAATGCGATTGGTAGCAAGTCCACCCGGTCGAATTGTAGAGGGTGAAGTGTTGTTTGGTGGTGAGGATCTAGTCCAGATGGACGAGAAAGAGATGAGGAATATTCGCGGTAACAGTATTTCTATGGTCTTTCAGGAACCGATGACATCTCTAAATCCAGTTCTTACCATAGGTCGTCAGATAACTGAGACCTTAGAATTGCATCAAAAAATGAACAAAAAAACCGCTAAAGAAAGGGCATCAGAATTGCTGACTTTGGTAGGTATTCCGGATTCAGATACTCGTTTAGACGACTATCCCCACCAATTCAGTGGTGGAATGCGCCAAAGAGTTATGATTGCTATGGCGCTAAGCTGTAATCCGCAGCTAATTATTGCGGATGAGCCAACTACTGCACTTGATGTCACGATTCAGGCACAAATATTGGAACTGATGCAGGAACTGTCCAAGGACTTAGGCACAGCCTTAATAATTATTACCCACAATCTGGGGGTAGTTGCTAGATATGCGGATCGTGTGATTGTTATGTACGCCGGTAAAATCGTTGAAACTTCTAGTGCGGTGGAGATTTACAAAAACCCATTGCATCCTTACACGATAGGGTTGCTTAACTCGGTTCCGCGATTGGATGCGGACGATAATACTCGTGAAAGGCTGGTAGCTATTGAGGGAATGCCCCCTAATCTTGGTAATAGGCCTTCGGGTTGCGGATTTCAGTCTAACTGCCCGTCTCCAAGCCCTGAATGTTTAACTGGAGAACCAGTTCTCAGAGAAGATGAGCCCAATCACTGGGTTGCATATTGCAGTCATTGCGAACAAGAATATGGCTGTAAATGGTTTCCAAGAGATTCCTAGTCAAAAACCTATAAGATTTTGTTACAAATAGTTAATTGTGTTTTGTGGAGTGAAAATGGTTACAGCAACAAACGGCACCTCAACCGCTAAGATAGGAGATACTTTAGTTGAAGTTAGCAATCTTAAGATGTATTTCCCAGTCAATGAAGGCATCATATTCCAGAGAAAAATTGCCGAAGTAAAAGCTGTAGATGATGTGTCTTTTACCATAAAGAAGGGTGAGGCGCTTGGCCTTGTAGGTGAAAGTGGATGTGGCAAGACAACCACTGGTCGATGCATTCTTCAGTTGTATAAACCTACAGCAGGTGAAGTTCACTTCGATGGCGTGGATGTGACTAGCCTAAATACTAGCGCACTTCGTGCGATGAGAAGGGACATGCAAGTGATATTTCAGGACCCATATGGGTCTTTGAATCCCCGTATGACCTGTGGGGATATAGTTGGCGAACCTTTGAAAGTGCATAAATTGACCGATAGCAGAGGTGAATACAGAGATAGAGTTACGGAGTTGCTAACGACTTGTGGGCTGAGCCCGTACATGGCAGATAGGTATCCCCACGAATTCAGTGGAGGCCAGAGACAAAGGATAGGTATAGCTAGGGCCCTAGCGGTGAATCCCAGTTTCATAGTTTGCGATGAGCCGGTATCTGCCTTGGACGTGTCGATTCAGGCGCAAATAATCAATCTTCTTGAAGATCTTCAAGAAGATTTGGGTCTTACATACTTATTCATCGCCCATGATTTATCAGTAGTGAAGCATATTAGTGATCGAATTGCGGTTATGTACTTAGGTCATATCGTCGAGATAGCAGAGAGAAATGAAATATACGATAACCCAGTTCACCCATATACCAAAGCTTTGTTGTCTGCTGTTCCAATACCAGATCCCTTGATGGAGGCTGATAGAGAAAGGATAATATTGAGAGGAGGTGTTCCGAGCCCCATGAATCCTCCGTCTGCCTGCAGTTACGACCCTCTCTGTCCGTCCCCCGACCCAGCCTGTGACGCTAATGAGTTGGTCATGAGGGAAGTTTCGCCTGGCCATTTAGTTGCCCATTGTGCCCCCTGCGTTGACGAATATGGCTGCTATTGGTTTCCAAGAGAAGGATAGTCAAACTCACTTGTTCTCATTCAACTGTTGAGTAGTAAGGAGAAAATATCGTTCCATAGGGGTTATTTTATTTCAAAGGTCATTTAGTGGGAGGTTGCTAATTATGGTAAGAGTAAAACAGCTAGGGCATATTGTCCTGCGTGCAAACGATATTGATGATTCTGAAGAATTTTATACGAATATTCTAGGATTACATGTGACTACTAGACGGCCCACTGGGACCATGATATTTATGAGTGCCCGCGAGGATGCTTCTCATGAGCTAGCTCTTATTAAATCGGACGATATAGAGGATTCTTCTACTCACTCTCTCGCACATTTTGCATGGGAAATGGAGTCATTGGAGGATGTTAAGGAAATACATCGGAAGTGCGTTGCTGAGGGCATAGAAATTAAAAGCGTCGCGGATCATGGCGTGTCTCTAGGGTTTTACATATCTGACCCTGATGGTAACGAGATCGAAATTTTTTATGAAATGCCCAAATCATCTTGGCCGAAAGATGGGTATCTATTCGCTGGGGATTTTCCAGATTCTCTTGATGGGGTAGAAGGAAAAAAATTAACTGACGCTGAAATAACCTCCTCATCCTAGAGGATTGTGACTGGATTTTAGGTGTAAAGTGCCAACTAAGAATGGGAGCCAATATCTGGAAAGGTTGCGGTTACACCCAAAAGATCTTTGGATTGAAGGTGGGAAGGTTGAAGATGTAACCAGCCATAGAGCCTTCTCGGGTTGTGCCGACTCGATAGCATCTTTGTATGAAATGCAACATGATGTTGCCCTTTCTTTAAAAATGACTTTTACCTCAGATAATGATAAATCTGAGGGACTTTCCTTCATTACACCTACCTCAAAGGATCACTTGATTCAAAGAGGTAATATGATGCTCAGTTGGGCAAGATTCAGTGGCGGAGTTTTGGCTAGGACTCCCGACTACATGAATGTAATTTTGATGGCTTGTTCAGCTGCCTCCGATTTTTTTGGCAAGGAGGATGGGGCGTTTGGCCAAAATATTAAGAATTACTTCAGATATGTGATGGAAAATGATTTAACTCTCACACATACTTTGGTAAATGTACGGAAAACGAAGAAATACCCTTCCTACGCTAAAGGTGATGACCTCGGATTACATCTTGTACGAGAAAGAGACGATGGAATCATAGTGAAAGGTGCTCGTATATTAGCTACTCTTGCGCCACTCTCTGATGAAATATTGGTGTTTCCCTCCTCGGTGATTCCAACTGATAAGGATGCATCAAGGTATGCTTTGGCCTTTGGTATATCCTGCGATACTCCAGGGCTGAAATTCTTGTGCAGGGAAGCTTTGTCAGTTGGTAGCTCTTCTTTTGACCATCCCCTGTCTTCAAAATTTGATGAGGGTGATGCAATCGTTATATTTGACGATGTATTTGTACCTTGGGAAAAAGTATTTATTTTCAATAATGTTGAAATATCTAATTCCGCTTTTTCGAACACAAGGGCAGGACCTCATATTAACCAACAGATAGTTACCAAAAATATGGCTAAGGCGGAATTTCTACTTGGATTAGCGGCCTTGATGACAGAAGCTCTAAGTACACATGAAACTCCATATATACAAGCTCTTGCTTCAGAGTTGATAACTGTTTATGAGGTTAGCAAAGCTTGCCTTGAAGCTTCTATCTCTAACGCTAAGATGAACGAATGGGGGGTCATGGAGCCAGATTCTGCTCCTTTGTCTGCTGCGAAATCCTCTTTCACTTCAGCATATCCTCGGTTAATCGAGATTTTGCAGCTTATTGGATCTAGCAGCTTAATAGCTGTCCCGACTGATGCAGACTTCGACTCTGATATTGGGGACTTGCTTGAGAAGTATTTATCGACTGATACCTTGGATGCCAGGCAGCGAACCAAGCTTTTTCGCATGGGCTGGGACATTAGCATAAGTTCATTTGGAGGCCGCCAAGTCTTGTACGAAAGGTTTTTTAGTGGCGACCCTCACCGAACTGCTGCGCTTAATTTTGCTAGCTATGATAAGGAATTAGTGAAGAAGAGGGCACTTGATATAATTGATCGAGGTTAAGTTTGCGATATTCAGCTAGGTATTTTGGATACCTTGATCTCGTCTCCAATTTCAATAACAGTAAGATCATCTGGTATGAGGAAATCCCCGGCGTATACATTTTTGACGGTTTCCGATATCTCCTCCTCAGCCCCAGG
>VFFY01000030.1 GCA_009392675.1 SAR202 cluster bacterium
AAGGAGTGTCTAGGAATGTCATTGAGTTTTAACCCTAATTTGGAGCAAGCGAGAAGGCGTTCTGGTTTAGCACATAGGGTCTTGGTTAAATTAAAAACCTTGGGCTTATCCGACGATCATGATGATGAACTCGCTACATTGTGCACCGACATAGGAGACTTGTGGAGTTCTCAGTTGGTATTTCTTGAAATACTTAATAGATTTTTAGAAGAATCGGATAATTGGGATTCCATTGGAGATGATTTTGCTGATATGTTGTCCAACGTAGAACATATCTCGTGGCATATAGATAGCTTAAAAAAACCGTTGGAAATACTCGCCCAGTATTCATACTCCGAATCAAACAATACCGAATAATACTTACCTATGAGTGAAATAGACGAAATAAAATCAAAATTAGATGTTGTTGACATTGTGTCTGAAAAGGTTCGCTTACAACGTGCAGGCAGGAATTACAAAGCTAACTGTCCTTTTCATAATGAGAAAACTCCGTCCTTCATAGTGGACCCTGGGAGACAATCTTGGAGATGCTTCGGGTCATGTGGTGTTGGTGGAGACGTTTTTAGCTTTGTAATGAAGACTGAAAATATGGAGTTTCCCGACGCTCTAAGGATGCTTGCTCAACGTACTGGAGTTGAATTACGCGGTTATAAAAAGAATGAATCAAGGGACTCCTATTTTGAGATCAATAAGATAGCTTTGGATTTTTATAAAGATTCTCTTATGACGGATGAGGCCCATTCTGCGCGTATATATCTTAAGTCAAGAGGTGTAGATCAAGCCTCGATTGAAAATTTCGGGCTTGGCTACAGCCCCAAAGGTCGAGATTCCCTTAAGTCGCACCTATTGTTCCATGATGTTGATTTGGGAAACGCTGTCGAATGTGGCTTATTAAATAAATTTGAGGATGGCACCACCAGAGATTTTTTCTGGGGACGGTTGATGTTCCCAATATTTGATAGGTCGGGAAGACCGGCTGGATTTGGGGCGCGTTCTATGGACGACTCACTGCCGAAGTACATAAATACCGCAGCTACCCCGGTATTTAACAAAAGAAATACTTTGTATGGGTTCCATATGGCTAGGGAGGCGATTAGAGATAGTGATCTAGGTGTAATTGTTGAAGGTTACATGGATGTAATTGCAGCCCATGAATATGGGTATAAAAATGTCGTGGCAAGTATGGGAACAGCTTTGACTGTAGAGCAAGTCAGGCAGCTTAAAAATTTGGCTTCTACCTTTGTATTGGCCCTTGATCAAGATGTGGCTGGTCAAGAAGCTACTTTACGAAGTTTGGAATCCGCCTGGCAAATCTTCGGAGATGCTAATAAAAGGTCAAGTGACCCTTTGTTTGCAGGGAATCCCACAAAAATTAATGTTGTGTCATTGCCGGAAGGGAAAGATCCAGATGAATTTATTCGTTCAGAAGGGTCTGATTGGGAAGTGGTCGTAAACGATGCTTTACCACTTATGGAATATCTAATTCCAGTTGTGTCAGGGCGATTTGATTTAGATGGTCCAGGTGGGAAGGGCCGGGTAGTGGAATCTCTTGCTCCGATTCTTAGATTATTAGATCCCTTTGATCGGGAAAAATATATCGGTATGTTAGCGGAACAATTATCTGCACCAGTCGATACGGTAGAAACTGCCTTAAAGCAGATTCGAAGAGGATTCAACCAAAGAGATCGCAATGTTGGAGAAAATCAATATAAAAAATTTGAAGATCTAAAGTCAGCAGATAACAACTACAAACTTGATGAATATACATTGTCACTGATAATCAACCGACCAGAATTGAAAGAGGCTGCGCTTGAACTAAACCCGGAGTGTTTTACCAGAACTGAGGATAGAGAAATTTACGTTAGGTGGTTAAACCTTGACCCAAGTGAATCTTTAATGAAATTATTGGACCCGGTTCTTGAGGAAAGGTTTTCCAGTATACAAAATTACACTATGGTCCCTTCAAGTAGTACAGATACATTGATAGATTTTGATACGTGTATCAAAAGATTAGAAAGAAGAAGATTGCAGCGTTATAGAGCAGACTTAATTCAAACGCAAGATACCGATTCTCCTCCTTCAGACGACCTTCAAAATGAGCTAGGGGGCTTGGATAAAAAAATATTGGAGACTTATAAAGGGGATAAAGAGGGGAATTAAGTGATATCTTTGGTAAAATGTATTGTGGCAACTTGAAAGTTTTTAACCAGCGCCAATATTCGGATAAGGAGAAGGGAATGACTACTGATGGAATTCAGCATGTAGGAGGAGAGGCAGATCTTATAGATGGTGCTTTGAGAGGAAGTCGATCAAAAGAGGATGGATATAGGGCTGATGAGGAAGAGCAAGAAGAACAGGATGATTTAGTAGAAGAAGAGGATGATGATGACGACGATGATGAGGATTCAACAGTTCTTGAGTTGGGCATGGATACCCGTTCTGCAAGACGAGGTGTGGAGGAGGATGACGATGCCCCCCCATCCCTTGAAGATTTGAAGGCTAAGGCTGCTCGGGAATGGGAAAAAGAAATTGGAAGTACAGACATAATCGATGATCCTGTTCGTATGTACCTTAGGGAAATAGGTCGGGTGGATCTTTTAAAGGCCCCCCAGGAAAGAGATTTGGCCCGAAAATTTGAAGGCAAACGATTTGTAGAAAAGAAAGAAGTGAGTTTGTCGCTTGAACAAGACACCCCACCGAGAGCAAGAGAAATTGTCGCAGATATGCTTAGGACTGTTGTGGATAGTGAAGATATTATAAAGGCAATTCTTACTTCAAAAGAGGTTGCGTATGACGGAACATTGCCTGATTTAATGGCCAACCCAGAGGTTAGAGAAGCCATCGATGGTATTTTTCAAGACGAACTGTTGGAACAAATCTCTGCGATTTTGTCAGAACTGAAGGATCAAGACCCACCCGAGACTGATGAATTGAAGGAGATGATTAAGCAAGCTTCGATAAACACTAGATTACTTCCTGACGACATATTTAAAGCAATTGATGGTAGACCTACAATAGATCAATTGAAGGAAATAGTTGCGGATGATTCTATTGTGGATAAGATGCAGCCATATGAACTTCTCTTTAGGCAACATATGGAACGTATAAAACAAAGAGGTGACGATGCCCAACAGCACCTTTCAGAAGCCAATTTGCGATTGGTAGTGAGCGTGGCAAAAAAATATATTGGTCGAGGTATGTCCCTTCTTGATCTGATACAGGAAGGTAATATAGGACTGATCAGGGCTGTAGAGAAATTCGATTACAGGAAAGGTTACAAATTCAGCACATACGCTACTTGGTGGATTAGACAAGCCATCACTCGCGCGATCGCTGATCAAGCTCGAACTATACGTATCCCAGTACATATGGTTGAAACCATAAATAAATTGCTAAGGGTAACAAGGAGATTAGTCCAAGAGTATGGGAGAGAACCGACTAGTGAAGAAATCGGTCGTGAAATGGAGATTGCTCCAGAGAAGGTTAGGGAGATTCTAAAAATATCTCAAGAGCCTGTTTCATTGGAAACACCTATTGGAGAAGAAGAAGATAGCCATTTGGGTGATTTTATTCCCGATACCGCAGCATTAGCACCGGTAGAGGCGGCTTCCTACCAGCTTCTTCGGGAGCAGGTAATTGATGTGTTGGATACTCTTAATGACAGAGAAGCAAGAGTTTTGGAACTCAGATTTGGGTTGGAAGATGGTAGAAGTAGAACTCTTGAAGAAGTAGGGAAGGATTTTGGCGTAACTAGAGAGAGAATTCGGCAAATAGAAGCGAAAGCCCTTCGTAAGCTACGCCATCCTAATAGATCCAAAAAATTGAGAGATTTCCTAGAAAACTAAATGTCGCTTGGGACCACTGAGACTAACCCTGATACCCATGCCGGCGTGGTAAATAGCCGTGATGTTGCGCCAACTGTTGCGGTGATAAAGACAAATCCCGCGACTGTGGTTGCTGATGTGGGATCTGCTATGCGTCTTGCTGGATACAATTCTCAATTGGCTCCCGATGCCGCTACCCTTTTAAAAATCAACATATCTTGGCAGCATTATTACCCTGCCTGCTCTACCTCCCCCTGGCAATTAGAGGGAGTTATAAAAACTCTAAATGAAGATGGATTTGAAGATTTAATTCCCACTCACAACGGAACCGTTGTAGTGGATGCCCGGGAGGGTGAAGTTAACAACAAACATGATGTGGTTGTGAGGAGGCATGGTTTGGAGAGTGTACATCTTGAGGATGTTGAGTGGGTGCCTCTCCCTTTTTCGGACGATTTCCTAGTTTTGGATCAAATCTATCCGGATGGTATAAATATACCTAAATTTCTGATTGATAAGAATGTGATTCATCTTCCAACTATGAAGACTCATGTTTTTACTACTATTACAGGAGCGATGAAGAATGCATTTGGAGGATTACTGAATTTTCAAAGGCATTGGACTCATTCTGTAATACATGAAACTTTGGTTGATTTATTGAGGATACAAAAAAAAATCCATCCTGGTATTTTTGCTTTGATGGACGGTACTTTTGCCGGTTCGGGACCAGGACCTCGAGCCATGCAATGGCACGAAAAAAACGTTTTATTAGCGGGGTCTGATCAAGTTGCTGTGGATGCAGTAGCTGCGAAAATGATGGGATTTGATCCTATGTCCATTGATTTTATCAGGATAGCTGATGAACATGGGCTTGGGTGTGGCCAAATATCTAAAATAAACATTGTTGGAGAAGATATATCTGATGTGAATTGGCAATTTCAAAGTGGAAATACTTTAGCCAGCAAAGGTCAAAAAATGATTTATTGGGGGAATTTAAGGCCACTTGAAAATATGTTATTGAGATCTAAATTGACCCCTTTAGCCTATCTTGCTTCCAATATATATCACAATGAGTACTGGCTGCGATTCAAGGGAAAAAAACGTATAAACGAAGCCATGAAAACCCAATGGGGGCGTCTTTTCTTAGATTATTAACCTAGTTAAAACGATTGGGTACACAATCTATCCTGAGCTGTCCTCTCCAGTAGATTCTTCAGCTTCTTCACCGACAACGTTAGTTTCAGCCTCATCGCCTTCTCCGCCTTCAGACTCTAGCCTCTCCACTCTTGGAGCTACAACGCTGGCCACCATTTCCGAAGCTGCATTGATCACATTTACTCCTTCATCCAGCTCTATGTCACTAACATAAAAATTTGTTTCAAAGTCCACCAATAATTCGGCCTGCAAAGTAATCATCTTCGGTATTTCCAGAGGTAAGGCCTCTACCGTTAGTGTCAGTAGTGGTTGCAGTAAGGTGCCTCCCATCGTTCGTACGGCTGGAGAAGTGCCTATGACAGATATCGGTACTTGTGCCCGTACTGATTTTCCAACTTGTACTTTCATGAAATCCACATGTAAAACTTTATTAGTCACCGGATGATACTGTACCTCTCTTATGAAGCAGAGGTTGTCTTGTTCACCTCCATCCACATTGACAGTAACGGGTATGTTGGTACCTGCATCAGTTATAACACGGTCTAGAATTTTCGAATCGCATTGAAGGGAGTTGGATGCTATTTCAGGACCATACATATGAATTGGGGTTAATCCATCGTTTCTGAGTTCAGATACCTTTTTCCCAGTAATTTCTCTTTTATTCACACTTAAATTCAGATTATCCACCTGGAAGAGCTCCTGTATTAACGTAATCACAGCAAAAAGCCGAATGGTTTAAATTATTTGAAACCTATAAATTTTAGCATAAGAAAAGTTTCCTATCATTTCTGAGATATTGTTTAACTAAGTAACTCGCTGATTCTTTCCGCAACCAGCTCCTCTTCACCAACCTTAAGTCCAAACATGTGGATTGCTATATAGTCGTCACCCTCTCTCACCCGAGTCCATATCGGTGGATCCCCTTTCTTTAAAGTATCTACGACTTCCTGTAGCGTCATTCCCGCTTTTTCTTCATCTAATCTTAATTCGACTCCGAAAGGTTGGTGCCCAATGATGTTATTTATCATTCCAAGGGTAACGGCGGGGGTGTTTGAAAGAATATCGATGACCCTCTGGCTTCTGGTTTCAATTTCTATGAGTCTTTCTTCATGATTTATTGTCATCCAGTTCCTTACGGCAGCAACAACACCTACCATTTCTTGCCTATCTACCTTATGGGGTCTACCTATTCCTCTCACCCGTCGTCCTTCGTATCCTACAAATGATTGTTTAGAGATCTTGCGAATCATATCTTCCGTACCTAATGCTAGACCAGTTGATTGTGAAGCGCCCATATATTTAGCTGCTATACATTGAAAATCGGCGCCCATTTTAACGTATTTGCCGAATAGGTCTAAAGGATATATTTGACCGGCTGCATCAACTAAAACGGGAAGGTTATTTTGGTGAGCTATTCGTATAGTTTCTTCAAGTGTCAAGCCGTTTGGGTCATGCTCTTGCTCCACCATATAAAAATGTACGGCTGCTGTGTTTTCGTTTATAGCCGTTTCCAAATCTTGAGGGGTAGTTCCTTCTTCCGAACCAAATTCCACCAATTTTGCACCGGAAGCTTCCAAACACCTGTCATACCAATATCGTTGTCTTTTTTGGATAAGAATCTGGTTTTTCATTCCAGTTGTATCCGGTAATTGTTCTATTAATTCATCATTATCGCCGGCCATGACTGCTGCTGCTGCTAAAGTCAAAGCCGAACCTGCCCCTGAGGTTATGTATGCAGCTGGTATACCTATCATTTCCGCTACCGCTGACCCCGCTTTTTCTTCCAATTCCATTAGCGGAATATAGGAGTCGCCAGCGAGTGCCATCGCTTCCCTAACTTCCGGAATCGGTGTTGATCCACCCAGCATTGTTACACTACCGATGGCATTTATAATTGGAGTCGCACCAAGTTCCTTATATATGTTTCCCAGATTTTCTAATGTCATTGTGGGCCTCCGTACATGTTATTTGATTTTATTACCTATATCTAAATCGTATGTTATTTTAAAATTCATCAACCTATAAAATGGAAATTCCTAATAAATAACCGACACCATAGGTGAAGGTTGCGGCTAAGGTGCCTGCTAAAAGCATCCTTGTTGCCCCTACGAAGATGTTTTTGCCACTCGCTACTGAAACAATTCCTCCGACAATGAATAAGGCCGATGAGCTAAATATCGCACTAAGGACGATAGATATATTACCCGAAGAAAAAAGAATTGGAATTATTGGTATCAGAGCTCCCAATGCGAAGGCTAATAAACTACTAATTGCAGCTAACCATGGAGACCCTAAATCCTGCGGATTGAGTCCTAATTCC
>VFFY01000031.1 GCA_009392675.1 SAR202 cluster bacterium
CCATCCGTGATAAATACCACGGTAAGATTGATTACGCATTTAATCTCCACGCACTGTGATTTCGACTGCCCCAAATCCTATTTTGAGAATCTCTTTCCGAAATTCAGTGTAGACAACACACCGTCCTAATCCATGTCATTCAATATTCTATTCGAACGATTTCAACAACCGATCTATTTATAAAGTGTTTAAAAGCTTGGTTTGGCAGCGAAGGGTGTAAGCTGAAGCTCGTGAGTCCAGCACGACTTATCTTGAGTATGTAGATAGTAAAAAGCTTCAGCAATCTTAACAGGATTGATCACTAACTCTGGGTTCTGCTGGGATTTCGGCAAAGCTCTCGTTCCGGGAGAGTCAATGGTGCCATCTATTACCACGTTGGCCACGTGAATACCGAACTCTGAATACTCCTCTGTCAGCACCTGAGCTAGAGTTCGCATCATCACCCTAGGATAGTACAGAGACTGCCCTGTAATACGCTTTCGCCCACGTAACGAGGAAGAATTATTAGAAATCAGGAAAGAGCCTTCACCTCTTTTACGCATTGAGGGTAGAACCTCTTTGGCCACTAAGAATGGTCCTCGACTCGAGATGTGTTGCGCGGTTTCAAACATTTCAACGGGAATGTGTTCAAGCAGTTCTTTTTCAGGCGGAAGATCACGACCCTCCAGATAACCTGCGTTGTATACCAAAACCTCCGGATCTCCAACCTCTTTTCGGATCTGCGCAAACGCCTTAGATATAGAATCGCTCGACACCAAATCCAGTTCGACTATCATACTTTCGCCACCCTGTTCCTTGATAGCGTTGTCAAGCATAGAAGCATTTGCAGCGCTACGAGTAGTAAGTACTACAAAGAACCCTTCTTGCGCGAATTTTTGCGCTATGGCGCCACCCACACCCCAACGCACACCCACCGGCAGATGGCTATCGTCGAGTTCTTTACCATGAACTAATCTAGTATTGCGCCCATCAGACTGCCATTTGGATGTAGCTCCTACAACAACAGCAACCCGTTTATGAGTTGAATTCATGTCACATTCCTCGCGTCTTAATATTGACCACACACCGTATCGGTAAGTAGAGTACGTCTTATGGATGATATCGTGCACGTCTTTAGTTTGTTAGCCGACAGGACAGTTAATGAGAGACCTGCACGACGGAGTTCAATACGTCAAAGGAATCCTCATAACGACCGTGACCGAGGAGGTCGCCGCCTGATCTCGTTTACGCACCCATTGACGTAACCTCGGCAGATGGGAGACCTATTATATCGCCACGTGGACCCGATGAGGATTCTTTATAGCTTGTAAGGTGGAAAAGCATGGCATCTATTGAACCGTTTCAAGTTGACATATCCAAGGACGTTATAGATAACGTTCTTAAGAAGGTCGTCGCATTTCCCTGGGAGTTGATGGCTGATGATGACGGGTGGAAGTATGGGACAAACCTAGCCTATATGAGGGAATTATGCAGGTATTGGGTGGAAGAATTTGACTGGAGAGTCCAAGAACAAAAACTTAACAATTTTTCTCACTATAGAAGCTATGTTGACGGAATCAATATTCATTTTATCCTCGAAAAAGGCAGCGGTGAAAATCCTACCCCTCTTCTAATCAGTCATGGCTGGCCAGGCTCAATCGTAGAATTCCTAAACATCATACAGCCTCTTGCGCATCCTGAGAGATTCGGCGGAAATATAGAGGACGCATTTGATGTGATTGCCCCATCGCTACCCGGTTTTGCTTTTTCAGATCCTCCACCACGTCCTTACGGTCCCCGTAAGATTGCAGAATCGTTTAACAAATTGATGACAGAAAACCTCGGCTACAAAAAATATATAGCTCAAGGCGGCGACTGGGGAGGGGCCATATGTTCATGGTTAGGCTTCGATTATCCTAGCTCATGCAAAGCCATACATTTGAATATCATGACTATGCGACATCCTGAGGGACCAAGTAGCCCTGAAGAAGAAAAGTGGGCTTCCTCATTTGAGAGCGATCAAGAATTAGAAAATGGGTACAGAACCCAACAAGCTACCAAACCACAGACACTGGCGTATGCAATGATGGATAGTCCTGTTGGAACAGCCGCATGGATTACAGAAAAATACAAATCGTGGTCAGATCTTAAAGACGATGACATTGAAAGCGTATATAGCAAAGACACACTCCTCACCAATATTATGGTGTACATAACAACCGGCACATTCAATACAGCTTCATGGATTTATTATGGAAGAAGGAAAGAAGGCGGTAGAATATTGTCACCGTCGGGCAGACGTGTTGCAATTCCAACAGGTTGTGCAGTATTTCCTAAAGAATTGCTTGCTTGGCCACCACAGAGCTATGTCAACCGAGTTTACAATGTAACTCATTGGACTGAATTCCCACGCGGTGGCCACTTCGCAGCAATGGAACAACCAGAAATGCTTGTAGACGATATCCGTAAATTCTGCAGAAGTCTCAGGCAAAGAGGAGCAGGCTACTTCTCTAAGGAGGATAGCTAAAAAACGAGGTGTATTCTCAGCATACCTTGACTTTTGCTAAATGAGGAGAGGTCGTGGCGGGGGAATTTGAAGGAACGCTACGAAGAACTTGTAAAAAATATCGTATTCACTCCAAAGCCAATAC
>VFFY01000032.1 GCA_009392675.1 SAR202 cluster bacterium
CCCCCCAAAACAGCAACAATTTCTAGATTATCGTCAATGACCATATTGGGTTGGTCCTCTGAGGGTAACTTGGAGGAAATCGCCCAATAATCGTGAACAGCTTTTCGAAATATCCTGTTACGAAATTAGATAATCTATGTTTTTCAATACCCTTTGTTCGTATACCGTTGCCGGACCAAATATAAATATTGTGACCTCTATGGGTCAGACATTGAAATAGCTCTCCGACATGGGGCCTGAGTGATCCGTCGACTCCCAATATTGTGTAATCGGTGTCAAAAAATATGTTCAATTTGAAGTTCTATGCGTGGACCCCACCAGGGTTCAAAATTTCCCTAGCGATAACCATTTTTTGAACCTCAGTTGGACCTTCTCCGATCCTACGGATTCGCGCCTCTCTATACCACCGTTCTAACGGAAGCCATTCTGTTACACCCATTCCTCCGTAAACTTGTATTGCTCGGTCAACTACGTTACCCAAGGTTTCGGCAGAATGTATCTTAGCCACAGAGGCTGCCTGTCTGAAGTCTTCTCCGTTATCGAATTGCCAGGCAGCTTCCCAAACAAGCCATCTACAAGCCCTTATTTCTATTTCACTATCAACTAACATCCATTGAATTGCCTGCCGAGATGCCAGTGGGGCCCCGAAAGTTTCCCTCGTCTTGGAATATTCCACTGCCATTTTATGGGCGGCAACGGCTACTCCTAAGTTAGATGCGGAATAAGGTATTCGCGCTCTAGCCAGTAATTTATTTGCAAGTAGATCCCATCCCCCGTCAACCTCACCTAATACGTTTTCACTTGGGACCCGCAAATCATCAAAAAACAGTTGGCCTGGGTAATATGCTCTCATTACAGGCACGGGTTCTACTGTAAGGCCGGGCCAGTCATTCTCCACTATGAAAGCGGTTATCCCTCTCCTGCTTTCTGGGTCCGTCCGTGCAAAAACGATTCCCCAATCCCCCCATGGGGATCCACTTATGAATATCTTACTTCCATTTATGATCCAGTCGTCCCCATCTCTTTTGGCATGAGTTTGTATGGCTCTGGCCGGGTCGGAGCCGCCACTGGGTTCTGTAATTGCAAACCATCCTTTCAGTTTGTGTTCCACAGTGGGCAGGCCATATTTTTTTATCTGATATTCGTCTCCAGCCCATATAATTTCCGGAGGGGCATCACCCATTGTTCCATACGCAGGACAATAGAGACCGGCAGCGTGCTGAACCATTTCCTCGCTAATGACCGCATTTGCAAATAGAGAAAGACCTGCTCCGCCGTGTTTTTCAGGAACGGCTAAACACCATAGGCCCATTTCCCTTGTTTTTTGGGAAAGCCTTGAAAAATCGTTTTCAGGGATGGTTATAGAATCGTGAGGTATTTCTTGTTCCAAGGGAATTATTTCATTTTTGTTGAAATCCCTGACTAGGTTTCTTGTTAGACGTAATTCCTCGGGTAGTTCATATCTTTCTGTCATATTGGTTTGGTACCTTAGCTAATGTTATTTCCCTTTGAATATTGGTTTTCTTTTCTCTGCGAAAGCCTTCGGGCCTTCTGCGGCATCTTCTGTGGTTTTTAAGAGAGATTGCATCATCACTTCCATTCTAAGCCCTTGTTCTAACTGCATGTATTGGCTTTTTACTGCTAATTCTTTGATAGCTCTGACTGCTAAGGGTCCGTTATCACAGATTATTGATGCCCGTCTTTCAGCTTCACTCATCAGTTCTGAAGTGGAGACTATTTCGTTTATCAAGCCGTATTTGAGGGCTTCTTCTGCAGATAAACGCTCTCCACTTAGCAATAACCACATGGCTATAGGGTAGGGTAGTTGTTTTAATGTCCTTTGGGTGCCCCCATTTCCGGGCAAGATACCTCTTTTTACCTCAGATAGGCCGAATGAGGCATTTTCTGTTGCTAACCTTATGTCTGTCGCCATTAAAAGTGTCATTCCGCCTGCAAGGCAGTACCCGTTGACGGCAGCTATTACAGGCTTCCATACTTCCAACCCTCTGTTAAGTATTTGCTCTTCCTGAGTTTGCCATAATTCCCATTTTTCCGGATTTCTTGGGATAGTTTTTTTTAAATCTGCTCCTGCTGAGAATGCTTTATCTCCTGCACCAGTGATTATCGCGCACCAGATATTAGGATCGTCTCTAATTTCTATCCAGGCCTGCGATAATTCGCTGTATGTCTCGGGGTCCATAGCGTTCATTGCTTCTGGCCTGTTAATGGTTAAATAGGCAGTTTTATTTCGTTTTTCAAATATTAGAGCCACTGTTTCTTCCCTTTATTTGGGTGAAATTTAAATGATATTGGTGATTGTATCCAATTTAATGTCAAATTCGTCATTTTTCTATGAGTAGACCCTATCGATCGGTTCAAGTGGGGTGGTGCCTTTTTCAATAAGGGAATCAATCGTCGACGTATCTCTTGCGAGTAAGTCTGAAAGGATAGACAGGCTGTGCTCAGAGAACATCGGAGCCCTCATACCCAAATTCGTCGATGATTTAGCGAATTTAAAAGGTAGGCCTGGGCTGGTATACTCACCCGCGTCGGGATGTTCAACAGTGTCCAGGTATTTTCTTTCAGAAACGTGAGCATCCGAGAGTATGTCAGAGGCTTTAGCCACGATTCCAGCTCGTATACCTCTGGTTTGCATTAAATTCATAGCTTCTTTGTTACTTTTGCTCTTGGTCCAACCAGTTATTTCCAATTCTATTTTTTCCCTATTTAATCTTCGCGAACTCACTTCAAATAAGGTTTTGTCATTTTTCAATTCAGCGGATTCAATTACTTCACACAATGTCTGCCATTCATGATCTGACTCGATTGAGATCGCAATCCAGGAATCATCACCTTTGCATTGGAATATTCCATGTGGAAAGAAGACTGGGTGATCGTTGCCGATTCTTTTTGGTTCTTTTCCAGTGAATTGGTACTCTATGAAATACTCACCAATCACTGACATTGTTGCTTCTCTTAGGACAATCTCCAGATGTTGCCCTTCGCCTGTTTTATATCTACGGAAAAGAGCCGCCATTATTCCAGTGGCTACATGGAATCCAGAATTATGATCTGCGTAGAAATTACCTGGTTTGTGAGGTTGGCCATTTTTGTATCCTGTTATTGACGAAAGGCCTCCCAATGCATCTGTACCCGGTCCAAATGAAATGTAATTGCTCCATGGCCCTTCAAGTCCCAAAGCTGGCATAGATACCATTATTACGTCAGGCTTCACTGCTCTAAGATCCTCATAGGCGAGACC
>VFFY01000033.1 GCA_009392675.1 SAR202 cluster bacterium
CCCCGAATTGATAATAGAACCTGGCAGGTCTATGGTTGGACGAGCCGGGGTAGCTATTTACACAGTGGGTGTAACAAAAATAATTCCAAACGTTCGAACCTATGTATCATTAGATGGTGGAATGGGTGATAACATTAGGCCTGCTTTATATGAAGCTCAATATGAAGCGGTTGCGGCAAATAAAATGTCTGATACTGATTTTGAAACTGTGACTTTAGCCGGAAAATATTGTGAAACAGGCGATATTCTCGTGAAAGATGTTTCTCTGCCGATACTAGATTCAGGAGACCTAGTAGCAATACCAGCTTCCGGGGCCTATTGCATAGCCATGTCGAGTAATTACAACATGAACCCTCGGCCCGAAATTGTAATAGTTTCAGATGGCGATTCCCGAATAATAAGAAAAAGGGAAACTTACCAAGACCTGATGGCTTTAGACTTGTCATAGTCAATCATAGTGCGACTAAATATAACAGTACCTCCTCGACAACCAGTTTTTGTCTACTCAATAGCATCCATCAATGTGATTCTTTGGATATTGCTAGAAGTCTCTGGAAACAGCACAAATCCCTCTAGCCTTCGCAAATTTGGAGCAATTGACTCCTATTTGATCTGGTCGGGTGAATATTGGAGGCTAGTTAGCGCGATTTTTCTTCATGTTGGAGCCTCTCACCTAGCAATAAATTCAATAAGCCTAGTAATCATGGGGGGGCTGGCGGAACGGTTGTACGGACACTGGAACTTCATCTCCATTTTTCTAGTCACAGGAATAATTGGTAGCACAGCCAGTTATATGAACATTGAAAACGGGGTAGTCGGTGCCGGAGCAAGTGGTGCTATTTTTGGTTGTTTAGGCAGTTTAGTTTCTTTTTTTTACATACGTAAAAAGATTTTGGGAAAGTCTGGCAAGCAAACTTTGAATGGTCTAATAATATTAGCTCTAGTGAATCTAGCCTTTGGATTCGTAATCCCTGCGGTTGATAATTGGGCACACATTGGTGGATTCATTGCCGGAATAAGTTCGGGGTACTTTTTGGCCTATCGTCCAAGAACAGTCCAACCATCCCATAGACTTCAAATACCCAACATTGGGCAAAATACCAGATTACCTTTACTCATATTTTTTGCGGTTTCAATAACTATTTCCCTACTGGCAATTGGCAATTCCACTTACGAACCAGCAAAAGTATTTCCTGTTTTTTAAGCAAATAACTTTGAAGGACTCTCAATCAAGCGCTGAAGTCTCCTGAAGAAACTTGCAGCCACTGCCCCGTCAACAACTTGATGGTCTCCGGTCAGGCTCAAAGTCATCATCTCCCTTATAACGACTTGGCCATCTTTAACTACTGGTTTCTGTAGTGACCTACCTACACCGAGCAAACCTACCTGGGACTGATTCAATATAGGGGTAAACCCATCTACAGATCCGAGTATTGATATTGTGAAAGTTCCTCCCATGAAATCATCTGGTCCCAAAGTCCCGTTCTTTGCGGATTCAGAAAGAGCTTTGACTTCCCCAGCTATTTCTCTGATATTTTTTGAGTTAGTTTCTCGAATCACTGGAACGACCAACCCGTCATCCAATGCCACGGCGAAAGCTATATTCACCCTATCAAATTTCATAATTGCATCATTAACCAAAACGCTATTGAGGGCGGGAACTCGAATCAATGCCTCACTGGTGGCTTTTATCAAAACCTCAGCCATACCCAAATCTTGCTCACGTCTTATTTTTTGGGCCTCGGTCACATCTACCTCAAGAAAATAGGACAACTGGGCAGTATTTGCCAAACTATTTTTCATATGCCCTGCAATAGTCTTTCTCATACCTTCCAAAAAGATTTTCGATATCGGTCTTGGCAATCCTGGAGGTAACAAAGGCTTTGATGAAGCGGACTTCTCCGCTATTGCTCTAACATCTGATTCGACGACCCGTCCTCTCGGACCCGTCGGCGTTATCTCCGCAAGGTCTATATCCAATTTAGCTGCAAGTTTCCGAGCGCCCGGAGTGGAGGGTATAGTATTTCCGTTTGTGTTTGATGTTCTTGGTCGGTGAGAATTGGTATCTTGAGAAATAATTTTTGCCGTCGGAGACTTAATCGGTTCCTTCTCAGGTTCAGGAGGGGTTTCCCCATCCTCCAGCAAATACCCCATGACATCATCTACCAGTACTGTTGCCCCTTGATGAACAACTGGGTGAAAAACACCCGAATTAGTAGCTTCTAAATCATAATTTACCTTTTCTGTTTCTATCTCCGCTATAACCTCTCCTTGAGATACGGTATCACCCGACGCTTTGGTAAATCTGGTCACGATACCTTCTGTCATGAAGTCACCCAGCCTGGGCATAACTATCGGGATTGCCATATTAAATCCCGCCTCCTATTCCAGTACTTCCAGTGCAGCAGCCAGCACCTTCTCTTTGGTAGGTACGAATAAAGCTTCCAAAGGTCGACTGTAAGGAACTTGAGTATGGGGGGGCGTTACCCTCTTTGGTGGAGCATCCAAATAATCAAAAGCCTCTTCAGCCACCAAGGCAGATATATCGGTAGCAATACTACATCTTGGGTAGTCTTCATCTACGATTACAATTTTCTTAGTCTTGTGCACTGAGGAAAGTATGGCATCTTCATCCATAGGGGAGAGAGATAGTAAATCTAATACTTCAACTGAATAACCTCGCTCTTCCAACAGACCCGCTGCCTCCATACACACACGTGTAGTGTAACCAATACCCAACAAGGTTATATCTTCCCCTTGAGTTTTAATTTCTGATTTACCGATCTCGATAGTATAGGATTCCTCTGGAACATGGTCTTCGAATCTTAATCCCATAAGTTGTCGATTGTTGAACACGATTACCGGATCGTCATCCCTAATTGCTGCGGCCATCAGACCTTTAGCATTGTATGGATTAGACGGCACCACACATTTAAGACCTGGGAAATGAGTAAATATAGAATAGAGAGTTTCAGAATGTTGAGCGGCTGAATTTGTGCCAGCTCCTATTCCTGTCATTATCGTTAATGGCACCTTAACTTTTCCACCAAACATATAATGCATTTTAGCGGCATTATTAGTGATCTGATCAGCGCATACGCCGTAGAAACTTACGTACATTAAATCCACGACTGGTCTCAGGCCTGAAGCAGCAGCTCCTACCCCCGCTCCAACAAACCCTGCTTCAGATATTGGAGTATCTCTCACTCTCAACCGGCCAAAATCATTTACCAACCCTTTGGTTAATCTCATAGGTCCACCCCAAGCATCTTGGAAATCTTCCCGTTCTCCCCCTCCCGCAATATCCTCCCCCATTACAATCACATCTGGATCTCTATCCATCTCTTGCCTTAGAGCCTCATTAATGGCTTGTATGAAACTTATTTGCCTTACTGATTGTGCCTGTGTCATTTAATATTTCTCCTATTTGACCTAATAAGCCACGTATACGTCTGTGGACAATTCCTCAGGTTCTGGAAATGGACTGTTATTAGCGAACTCCGTGGCTATGTTAACCGCTTCTATACATTTGTTATCTATCGCCTCGAGCTGGGTTTCATCGGCATAAGCGCCGTCCAAGATATGTTTCTGTAACATAAGAATACAGTCGCGTGACATGTAATATTCCTGCTCTTCTTTGCTCCTATACCCAAGGGGGTCGTCGGCGCCGAAATGCCCTTGATATCTGTACGTATGAGCCTCGATCAATGTGGGGCCTTCACCCACACGGGCTCTTGACACCGCCTCCTTACCCACCTCATAAACATCCAAGGCTGACTGCCCATCTACCGTCACCCCTGGAATCCCATATCCTCCAGCCCGGTTGGCAACTGAGCCACCTGCAACCGAATATTCAAATGGAGTTGCTTCCGCGTAACGATTATTTTCACATACGAAAATGACTGGCAGTTTCCAAATGGCCGCGAGGTTCATAGATTCATGTAAAACCCCTTGGCTTGAAGCACCATCTCCAAAAAAAACAACACTAACCTGATCTGTTCCTTTTACTTTTGCGGTCAATGCCACTCCTGTCGCCACAGGAATATTTGAACCCACAACACCATTGGCACCCAGCATACCCCTATCTATATCTGCTATATGCATGGTGCCACCTTTCCCTTTCCCCGTACCTGTAGATTTGCCTAACAGTTCAGCCATCATCTCATTAATATCAAGACCTTTAGCTATGCAATGGTGGTGGCTTCTGTGGGTGCCAAGGACATAATCTTTTTCATTCAGGTGAGCACAAATGCCTGTCGGAACTGCTTCTTGCCCTATCGACGAGTGCATACCTCGCAATTTTCCTGCATCAGCTTCTCTCTTAGATTGTTCCTCGAAACGGCGAATCGTAACCATCGTCTCATACATCCAAAGCAAAGATTCTTTGTTGAGTTCTTTATAAGGCATTTCAACACCCTCTCAAAGCGCTGGTCCAATCGCTGATATAGACTTTAAAATTGGCGAGATTATAACAGTATGCCAAGTAAGTTTGTAGAAATAAACATTTGCCACCTTTTTCTAATTGATTACTGAATCTTCCAAAGGTGATTGACACCAAAATAGTCACGTTGGTACGATTTCGTTAGTTATACTGAAAAGGGGATATAGCTCAAACGGGAGAGCGCGGCGTTCGCAATGCCGAGGTTGGGGGTTCGA
>VFFY01000034.1 GCA_009392675.1 SAR202 cluster bacterium
GGATCATCCGAATATGGTTTGGCAAGACGAGATAAATGAGCTCAACAAAAGACTGAAAATGGCCCAAGAAATGGGTGGGAAAGAAGGAATAGATAGGCAGCATTCTAACGGTAAGCTAACTGTCCGAGAACGCGTAGAAGCCATTTCTGATCCCGGAACTTTTAAAGAATTGTCGGCATTAGCAGGCAGCGCTCGCTACGAAGACAACGAATTAATAGATTTCACCCCATACCCTAGAGTGATAGGCACAGCACATCTTGGTGGCATGCGAGTGATGCTGGATGGTGGAGATTTCACTGTTCGGGGCGGGGCAGGGGAGAGAGGCACTGGCAGTCAACCAAGTTCACTAAAATATGCTTTGCAATGGCGTATTCCGCTAGTTCGTTTACTTGATGCGGTGGGTGGCAGCGTAAGAACATTTGAGCAAATCGGTAGGACATATATACCAGATGGAGGTGGAACTTCTAAAGCCGTTGATTTATTGAATGAAGTGCCTGTCGTCTCAGCCGTATTGGGGTCTGTAGCTGGATTACCTGCAATTGAAGCATGTCTTTGCCATTTCAGCGTCATGGTAAGAGATACGAGCCAAGTTTTCGCAGGAGGACCCCCTGTGGTAAAAGCAGCTTTGGGCTACGAGGTTACTAAAGAGGATCTGGGAGATCACAACAGCCAAGTTTTCAAGACTGGAGTAATCGACAACCTGGCTGAATCAGAAGAAGAAGCTTTCAATATGATTCGTCAGTTTCTCAGCTATCTGCCTTCTAGTGTCTGGAAAAAACCACCGCGTTTAGACACCCACGATGACCCAGCTAGAAAGGAGGAGGACCTTCTGTCAATTATTCCCCGAAGAAGCAAAAGGAAATATGACCCTTATAAGATATTGGAATATGTAATGGACCACGATTCATTTTTTGAGATTGCACCGTTTTACGGCCAATCCAAAATAACTGGTTTAGCAAGGGTAAATGGATATACGGTAGGGGTATTAATGAACAACCCAAATCATTTAGGTGGTTCAACTGATGTGGCCTCTGGGGAAAAAACTATAAGGTTGGTAAGCCTCTGTGAAACGTTCCATTTGCCAATTGTTTCGTTTGTGGATGAACCAGGCTTCATGGTGGGACTCGATGCCCAAAATCAAGGAATAGTCAGGGCTGGAGCAAGATTAGTAATTGCAAATGCCCGAAGCCAGACACCATGGATAAGCTTTTATATAAGACAAGCATACGGTGTCGCCGGGCAGACAAACCACAGACCAACAGGAATGTATCACAGATATGCGTGGCCTTCAGCAAAATGGGGTTCTATGCACATTGAGGGAGGGGTATCCGCAGCGTATCGAAGAGAAATAGCTGCCTCGGAAAACCCCGAACAGAAAAGGCTGGAGATTGAAGCACGTCTTCAAGCAATGACATCTTCATTCAGAACCGCTGAGGACACGGGGGGAGAAAGCAGTTCACACGGGATTGACATAATAGACCCTAGAGATACCAGACCTTTATTGTGTGACTTCATCGACATGGCACAGGATATGCTTGATACCCAATTAGGTCCTCCTACTTCTCCTTATATTCCTTAGCGTGCCTGACATTCAATAGGGCAGGCCAGATAACCACGCAAGCCATCACGAGTAAAATGCCCGTTAACCCGTCTACGAATATTGCCATTTTTACCCCCCAGATTTCAGCAATCGCACCGGAAATCAGTAGGCCTAACGGTAAGGAATATACAGCAAGCTGCCTCAAACCCATTACTCTTCCTCTTAAATTATCCGGGGTCAGTGACAAAAGCATCATCGCAACGGCAACCACACACAGCGACTGTCCGAGCCCTGCCAGAAATAAAACGGGCAATGAGGAAACAAAATTGGGAACTAATGCTAGAAGTATAATGGCTAAGCACCATAGCCCCGCACCACCGACTGAAAATCGCCCTGTATTACCTGTACCATTTCTGCCTCCTGAAATGAGGGAGCCTAAAACCGCTCCACAAGAATAACTCCCCATCATAAATCCCAGCCCTGTTGAGCTCGAATCGAAAACCTCTTTTGCCAATACAGAAATGAGCCCGAAATAAATAGGGAAATTAGCCAAATTGATAATCACTGCCAAACCCAGAACTCCAGCGACAAGTGGAGTCTGGTGAATAAATTTCATTCCGATCTTGAAATTATTTATCACATTTAAAGTAGCTGCAGAAGATTTCACAGATACCTTTCCGATGTTGATAGCGCAAAACAGGGATATCAAATAAAGGCCTACTATAATTACGTAGCTGACTTTTACACTCAGGAAAGCTAGGACAACACCGCCTAATATAGGTCCTATCATTTGAGTTACATCCCCCCCCGCCCTTGACAAGGCCACACCATTATTCAAATTCTTATCCCCCACGACAGCAGGTAGAATTGACTGGCGAATGACCATATCAAACGTTTTTGAAAGTCCAAGAAATCCAGCCATGATCAATATGGCTGTAGTCGTCAAGATGCCTGCAAATGTAATGCACAAGATAATTATCCCATTTAAAGCAAATGATCCTCTGATCAGTACTAAGAGCATTTTCCGGTCAAACTTATCCACAAGGACTCCAAAAACGGGGGACATAATGGTGCCCATAAATCTCAAGGCACCGTAAATTCCTACAAGGAGTGGCGAGCTGGATATTTCTAATATAAGCCAGGACAGGACTATGAGTTCCATATATTCCGCCCAGGCCTGTAAACAATCCGACGCCCAAAGGTAACGGTAATTTTTTATTTTGAAGCTAATAAAAATTCTGGTTAGATATATTCTTGTTATGGCTATCATCTCTAAAATGGTACGAATATCTGGAAATACAGCCAGCAAATATATACCCTTGCACAAATGAATGCACCCGACATGAGAATATTAATTTATTAACAGGAGCCGTAAATGGGGCAAAATATAAGTCCAGATGACGCCAGATTAAGGTGGAGCGGTACGGTTTCAAAAGAAATCACCGACGAGGGACTTATGCCTTGGAGAATCCCTTTTACAGAGAAGGATCTATTCGCATGGCAACTTGTCGAACGTGCTGCAATGCCCGCCGGGGTACGGCTTGAATTTAAAAGCAATACTTCATATTTGGAAATGTTTTTTGATTCCACACCAGAGAGGAGTCCAGTAGACATATTTTGTGACGGAGAATTACTGGCTACGTTCCCAACAGCCAATCTGAATTTTCTGAGAGTAGAAAATCTAGGTTCACAAAATAAAGCAGTTCAAATTTGGTTACCACAGTGGGGAGAATTAATAATTAAGAAAATGGTAATAGAGAACGATGCAATATTAGCTGAACCAAAAGGACGGAAAAACACGAAATGGGTCACCTACGGAAGCTCTATTACTCAATGTAGAACCGCTGATTCACCTAGTCAGACATGGCCGGCATTAGTGGCTCGAAAAAACAATCTAGATTTAACATGTATGGGATATGGCGGACAATGCCATCTAGACTCAATGATTGCCCGTACAATCCGAGATCTTCCTGCAGATATAATCTCTCTTTGCCTAGGTATAAACATTTATGGGGCATCTTCATTGAATCAACGTACATTTCAACCAGGGATTCTGGGGTTTGTTCAAATTTTGCGTGAAAAACATATAGATGCTCCTATTATAGTAATGTCCCCAATTTATTCGCCAGGCAGAGAAGAAAACCCTAACGAGGTAGGCATGACCCTTCAGGTAATAAGGAGTGAGATAGAAAACTCCGTTGAGGTTTTAAAGGGTTTGGGAGATTTGAATATCCACTATGTAGACGGTTTGGATATATTCGATAAACAATATGAGAATTTGCTTCCTGACAACCTGCATCCAAATAACGAAGGCTATTCGATTATGGCCAGCAATATTTCGGATTCCCTGGCTCCATATTTATGCTTTGAATGATTAGTTCGTAATAAAAGGCAACTTATACGAAAATAAGTTAAAAGGGGAAAATCATATGCGGCTAAAGAACAAGGTTGCACTAATAAGTGGCGGGGCCAATGGAGTGAAAAATGAATTAATGGGATTCGGTGGAGCCTGTGCGTGGAAATTTGTCCAGGAAGGGGCAAAAGTGGTGATTGCAGACATTGATACAGCCAACGGACAGAAAACCGCAGACCAAATAAAAAAGGAAAAAGGTCAGGTCGAATTTATAAAATTGGACGTAACGAAAGATTCAGACTGGAAAGCAGCAGTAGACTTTACAGTGCATACCTTTGACCAACTAGACATTTTGGTTAACTGCGCTGGTACCGCATCAGTTGAGCGGGTGGAAGAAACCACCGAAGATATCTGGGATGCCCAAATGGATGTCCATGCAAAAGGAGCCTTCTTAGGTACACAAGCTGTCATTCCAGTAATGATCAAACAAGGTCAAGGGTCAATAATTCACTTATCATCAATAAATGGCCTGATTGGTAGCCAGAGCTCTACGGCATACCATGCTGCTAAAGGAGCGGTGAGACTTCTGGCAAAAAATACAGCTATACAGTATGCAAAAGACGGAATAAGAGTGAACTCGGTTCATCCCGGATATGCAGATACTCCACTAAC
>VFFY01000035.1 GCA_009392675.1 SAR202 cluster bacterium
CCAGCTGTGCAGAACCTAGGCAACCCGTTTGGCGAGTTGATGCTCTGAGCAGCAAGTTTGACATGCCCTTTAGGTCCACCTGAGCTTGCAGCAGCAGGCTTAGCAGCTGCAGCGGCAGCAGGCTTAGCAGCTGCAGCAGCAGGTGCAGCGGCAGGTGCAGCAGCAGGTGCAGCAGCAGGTGCAGCGGCAGGTGCAGCGGCAGGTGCGGCGGCAGGTGCGGCGGCAGGTGCAGCAGCAGGTGCAGCGTCATCGTCAGAAGAACTACAAGCAATGCCGGCGCCGATTAACGCAGCAGCGGCTATGCCTAATGCAACTCTCCTATTTAACATTTTAGGCCACATAAGTGATCCTCCTTCTACTTTGGTCTTTTAACCAGAATAGCCAACCTTCGCCTTAGTCCCAAATAGAAAAAGGCGTGTCAAATTAGACCATCCGCCTTCTTCAAAGTCAACAGTTTGGTTCACATATTTAACAATGAAAATCTGGCATTCCATTACCGCCCACCATATATCCCCACCGCCCTACCTAAAAACTTCCTTCAGATCGATAAACTAAACCCGGTTTTTGAACACATGCTAGAATCCTCTCAATGTCTGGTTTATAAAATTATTCGACACATTTCCATATATTCAATGGGCACCACGAACTAAGGAGCAATCCGATGGCAGCATATGAAGGTATTTTTCCGGCAATTGTCACACCGATGTCCTCTGATGGAACACTAAATGAAGCGGCATTCCGAGAAGTAATGGAGTTCAATATTCAGGCTGGAGTGGGGGGGTTTTGGGTAGCTGGTGGAAATGGGGAAAGCGTGCTGTTATCAGATGAAGAAAACATGAGAATTGCAGAAATCGCCTCTGACCAAAACAGAGGAAGAATCAATAACATCATGCATGTTGGCGCTCCGACTACTGAAAGAGCCGTGAAATTAGCAGAACACGCAGCTAAAGCGGGTGCTGAAGCTATCTGCTGTGTACCTCCATTTTTCTACAGACAAACCGATGAGGCGATCGTAGAACATTACAAGGCTGTTGCAGCATCAGCAGATTTACCTTTTTATGTTTATAACCTCCCCCAATCGACAGGAGTCGAAATAACTGTTGAGCTAATGCAAAAAATACAAGATGGGGTTCCACAGTTAGCAGGACTTAAGCATTCCTCTATAAATTTTGCCAATGTGAGGGAATGGGTAAAAATGGACCTTAAATGCTTTATTGGGAGTAGCATGTTAATGGTTCCGGCCTTGTCTTTAGGAGCTGTAGGTTGCATAGATGGCCCCCCATGTGCAGCTCCCGAATTATGGGTAAACATATGGAAGTCCTGGCAAGCAGGTAATATTAATGAGGCGATGAATGCTCAAAAGAAAGCTTCCTCTTTTACTGAAATAATGAGGGAAGCTGGAGTTCATAGTGGTACAAAAGCCGTGTTAACAGAAAGACTCGGGATTGATTGTGGAAGTGGAAGACTTCCAAATCCACCTTTAGAAGGAAAGAGACGTGAAAACATCCTCCAAAGAGTAGCGGATTTGGGAATTGGTGCGGTGATGTCTATGGCCTCAGATGATTAATCATAACCGTGATCGGTTTGTGCAGTTGGGAAGTTTGCCGCTTAAGTCAAAGGGCCCAGTTTTTCAAAGAGCTCAGATTATTAACAATTAGTCTTTATAAGGAATCCGATCTATGGAGCGAATTTTTGCTCTTTTCATACGTGCAGGTCTAGCCATAATTTTTGGGTTTATGTTCGGGATGTTATTCATGGTTGGGTCTTTCTGGGTAATCCCACGAACCATCATTCCACCTATGTGGGCATTATCGCTTTCAGTCGGGTTCGGTTGCGGCCTTGCGGCTTTTATATGTTTTCTCAAGCCAGAAGCAAAGAGGGCGATTAATCTAACTACCTTTGCAGTCGCTTGCCTGAGCGGGATGCTGGGAGGGTACCTAGGTTCACTTTTGGCGGACCCAGAAGGTGTTCGAAATGTGCGTCTCGTAGCTAGCTCGCTTACCTCACCAGATGTGGCACCTTTCGTTTATATGGGAACAATCATATCAACAACCTTTACATCGGCCTGGTACGCATACCGACTTTGGTTATACAACGAAGATTGAGATCTAAATACGTTTACCTAACACCCTCAACTTCAGAATTAGACTGCTGAGCTAAAATATTTCCCAATATATTCAGCCCGGGGAGATCACTGGAATGCCAAATGCCAATTTAGAATCTGTCACCACACTCACGTTTGATATTTTTGGAACCGTTCTTGATTTGGAAGGAAGTCTTGTGCCCCCTCTCAACCTTTTGCTGAAAAATTGCGATGCTCCACCTACCTTAACCGGAGAAAAGGTATGGGCTCAGTGGAGATTAAGACAAAGAATCGAACAATACCAAGACAACATGTTAATGCTTGGGCACAGTGGCTATTTAACGGTCAAAAGAAAGGCCTTAATGTACACCTTGCGAAGTTTAAAAGTTGATTTTAGGCCTGAACATTTAGATGAATTCATGAAAGCTTATCAACTATTGACGCCATTTAAAGACGCAGTGGATGGATTAATAAGACTGTCGAACAAATACAGGTTGGTTATGCTTTCCAATGGGGAGCAACAATACCTAGAACACCTTGCAAAAAACAGAATCGGAATAGATTTCGACAACATTTTATCAGCAGAGACTGTTAGCCAATTTAAACCTCATCCTTCTGTGTACAGATTCGCCGCAAAAACTTTGAATCTCGAGCCCCAACACGTCATGATGGTGGCTGCACATTCTTTCGACATTTTAGGAGCAAGGCACAGTGGGTTTAGGGGAGCATATGTTAATCGATATGATCTCCCATATGATGAATCTGATTACGTACCAGATATCATAACTCGGGATTTTTATGGGCTTTGCGAAACATTAGAAGTTTAGTCAAGGACTAGGTTAAATGACTATTAATTATGACAAAGTTCGAATCGGTATGGCTATGTCTGGGTGGCCATTCCCTAATAACGATCCTTCCCAGCTTGGAGACTATGTCACCGAAATGGAGAAACTGGATATTGATTCGCTTTGGTTCACTGACCGCATAGTATCAGAAACTTTCACCTTAGAAACCGTAGTAGCAATGTCGTTCGTCGCTGCCCTTACGGAGAAATTAAAATTCGGTACCAGCGTGATTGGTTTGCCGTTAAGAAACCCTACAGTTCTCGCAAAAGAGATTGCTACATTAGACTATCTGTCCAACGGTAGATCGTTACCAGCAGTAGGTTTAGGGCCGGAAACAGAAAATGACTATGAAGCCTGCGGTACTGAAAAAAAATCGCGTGTAGGTAGGACCGAAGAAGCAGTGGAAATAATGCGTCTACTTTGGTCAGGTAATAACGTGAGCTACAAAGGTAACCACTTTACCCTCAATAATATTTCTATCGAACCGAAACCTGTTCAAAAAAATTTACCACCAATTTGGTTTGGTGGAAGAAGCGAACCTGCTTTAAATAGAACTGCAAAAATAGGTGATGGCTGGCTGGTTTCCTATGCCACTGCCGAAGAAGTATCTATGAGCATTCCTAAAATAAAAGCACGTGCATTAGGTTTTGGTAATCACATTGAGGAAGATCATTACGGCGCCTTGATAAGTTTCTGTTTTGCCGATACAAGAAAAGAAGCTGAACAATTAGCCAGTAAACACAATATAGTCCGACGACAAGATGTCGACTTGAAAGATGTGACGGCCTTTGGCCCACCAGATATTTTGGTCGAATTGCTCGACAATTTTATCGAAGCCGGAGCCACTAAATTTACATTGAGGTCAGCATGTCCCACTGAAATGACATTTGACCAAATGCGTTTACTTGGGAAACACATCGTACCTCGCTATCACAGTGGCTAATTTAAGCTTTGGTGGGAGTGAAGCCCGCCTCCGCCTATATCGGGCGCTTCTAATTCTGGGAGTTTCGTTTATTCTTACCATCGGGTGTGCAAATGAGAAATCCTACATTGTTTACGACGACGATAACTTCCTTTACATGGTCTCTGTCGAAAAACCAACCCCTGAAGTTTTTATAAATGGCATCAGGGGAATAAACCCTGATGCCTCCACCGACGGAAAATCTCTTAGTTTCATCACAAGCAAATCCTCCCGAAAACTAGTAGGTATGTGGAAAGGTAGTTCTAACATTACGTGGTACGAACATCCTGAATTTGAGTCATACATTTTCAATCCCTCACCTTTTAATTCATCTGGCTACGTATTCTCTGGGCTAAATAGGTCCCACCTAGATATATATTCCTCTGAACAAATGAAGAACATAACTAAATTCAGATCTATGGATTTTGAACCTTCCGTATCACCAGACGGGAAAGCGATAGTGTTTACCAGTGACCGAATCAGTAATGCAGACATATATACAAACGAGAGGCCGCTGAGTGATAGGGACGCCATAGAAAATATTAAGGAATGGGATATCACTGAAAGAGGAATCAAATACAACACATATCGAGATCATAATATAGATATTTTCACTTCAGATATCGACGGCTCCAACACAATAAGGTTGACTTCAGCTAGGGCTTTAGATTACCAACCTGATTGGTCTTCTGACGGGCGTTGGATAGTGTTCAGCTCTCTTAGACACAATAATTCTGAGATATTCAAAATAAGAAGAGATGGAACCGACCTTGAAAGGTTAACAAATAATAACTACAACGACGATCAACCAGCCTGGTCTCCGGAGGGTAACCTGATCGCTTTTGTATCTGATCGATCAGGTTCGAAAAATATTTACGTTATGGGCTCCACTGGAACAAATCAGATCCAGATCACGAGCTCTTTATCCGGGTTAAATTCCCCAACTTGGATTAAATGCAAAGCAGGTACCTTAAAAAGGGCAGGTAACTCATGCCCGTAAATTCAATCAAAGTGGGAACTTTTGACATTCACTCTGTCTCTGACGGCTATATGATTTTTCAGCGGGAAGATTTTTTTCCCGACGTAAAAAAGGAATCTTGGAGGCAATACCCACCCTATTCAAAGCCCAAATTCGAGATGAATATTGGCTCCTTCGTAATTAAAGGAACCCGCAAGACCATACTGGTAGATACGGGGTTGGGAAAACTGGACCATCGCATCGACCAACCAGTTCGCGAAACATTGTTGTCCGAATTGGATGCCTTTAACATCATCCCCAATGATATTGACATTGTCTTTCTTACCCACCTCCATATGGATCACGTGGGTACCAATATGGCCAAAGACAACGGGATTTGGAAGCCAACATTTCCCAATGCTCGTTATATAGTCGGAAAATCTGATTGGGAAATGTTCAGCGGTCTGCTCAATAAGCCCGCCTATAAATACCTCGAAGAGCAAATTCAACCTCTAATTTCAAACGGTACACTCGACTTCTTCGAAGGGGAAATTAGCTTGACTGAAGGGGTCGTCACGTTACCAACACCCGGTCATACCCCTGGCCACACAAGTTTATTAATAAATTCCAATGGGGAAAAGGCTGTCATTATGGGAGATGCAGCCCATATTCCTCCCCAGGTAGAAGAGACCTCCTGGAGCCCAAGCCCGGATATGGACAAAAATTTATCCGCCGAAACAAGATCATCCCTAATGGCTTTAATAGAAAGTTCGCATGCTCTGATAGCCTCTGGACACTTCCCTAGACCTGGATTTGGAGAAATTATAAAAGTAGATTCGAAGCGTTTCTACAGACCTATTCGCTAGAAATTTTATGATTGGGATTTAACCAAATAATGATGAGGGATATGTAGCCGTTCTTTGTTTTTGGAGAGCAATGCGATCACTTTCCAAAACAGCCAAGACTAGATCGCGAATATTTCTTACTTTTACAGGAAATTTCCCTAAGTCTCTATTGTGACCACACATAACACAAAATAGTCTCACGCCAAACATATCTTCATCATTGGTCAGAGTTCCAGTTCCGCATCTCGGACACGAGCCTGTAAGAATTATTGTGTTTATCATCTACTAAAATATCTCTGAATTTTTTTGTATTCATCAGTCTATTTTTTGGTAATCGCTCCTAACCATACACGAACCCGATTTGAAATGCTGTTTTATTTAATCTCAGTTTCCGGCGAAATTACACGCAACCTTTTTACAAGGTAATCTCTTCTATCCATATATTCTTGGCTACCCGAGTCAGTTTTGCTATATCGCTTGTCAAGCTCAGCTATTTGATCCTCAATAACCTGTGCCTCATTAGAGCCAATCAACCAAGATTGATGACGATTCCGTAATTTGATAGTCCGCGAAATACCAATAGTTCCTATAGATACCAAAAACAATAATAAGCCTACCGGGCCGGCATACTCATAACGTATGCTCCCAAATTCATTTGAGATTCGTTCCACAAATTTCGATGTAGGCAGCCCACTGAAAATCATTTTGGTTTGGCTACCTTTAGAGATATTCTTCGACTCATATATTGTGTAAAGCGTTCCAGCTATTGTCTCTTGGTTTTTAAACTCAAAATCAGTACGTATATCAACACTGTCATGTGGGAATAAAATGCTGGCCCTTTGAGCACCATATCTCCAGGTTTTTATTATCTCGGCCTGTTGGCTTTCGTAGGGAATATCGTAGCTGTACATCACTTCATGGTCCCCTGGAGGAATAGCGGCTATAAGAGCAAATCCCTTATCAACTTGTATGTACTCTGCCGCTGGGATTAATGAATCAAAGACAAAATTTATGGCCCCTTCTGGAATACCAAATCTTATTAAGTCCATGGGACCGGACCCCTGCACATAGGTTAATTTAGACCTGTTGGAAATAGTCGCTAATTCCAAAATTGATATTTTCCGATTCAGGCTATCGATCCCAGTTACCGAGAAAGATCCTTTTGATAAGAAAATCATATCGTCTTCGGTGGACGTGTCGTAGACCGATAATAGGGCAGGTTTGGCAATTCCAGATTCAATACTTATATTGCTGACATATACCGCACCTTTATAAATAGTGGAAACCCCGTACAATTTATCCTGGCTATAGGGAACACCTTCAAATAGAAAACTGCTGTTGGAATTAGTAAAGGTGTGTTGAGTTTGCGGTTCTGAATCTAATGTGTTTATGTGTAGTGCTACAGAAACCATTTCACCTACCCCCACCTCTTGAGTAGAGTTAACTATCTCACCTCTTATATCTATCGTGGTTTGCTTGGCATATAAAAAATCGGCTTGAATTGACCAAAAACAAATAAACCCGAATATCATAACCCCTACTACTCTCAACTCAGTTCTTCCTCTTCATAACCGCTGCCTGAGGGGATTCGTTTAATTAGAAACCCTTTCTCTTTGTCAGATATTTCCAAAGTTTTCAAAACTAGAGCGGCTTCAGCCATATGCACCTGCTTCAGCCAAAGGTAATCCGATTCACTTACATTGCCCACAGACATCTCGAGTTCAGCATGCCTGAGCCCTTCCAGTGCAGACTCCCATCTCCTCTCCAAATCTGCTCTAAGAGAAGATTCATCTTCAGGAAATGGTGATTTGGAGGCGATTTTTCTTATTATTGGATATGCAACCAAAACGGCGAGGGTAAGGCTGATGGCTATCACAGACATAACCAGCATCTATTCTGATATCCCCAAAGGATTTTGATCTACACTCACATTTGGTAACCGTAATCTCTTCCTTTGAGTTCGGTTTTTTGGAGACAGTGAAATCAAAGTTCCCAAAATCAACACAGGGCCTGCGGCCCACATCCATGACACTAATGGATTAATCAGTACTCTAAAAACTGCCTGACCATCCTCTTTAAATTCTGAAGGAACAAGATAAAAATCCTCTAGAATAGTACTATGTATCGCACCCCTAGTAGCAGCGATCTGAAATTCGGGATAAAAAGCACGATACGGGTGCATATACCCAATATTTTTATCCCCCATCCATACCTCAAATTTAGCAGTTTCTTCCACCCTATCTGGGTATGCTTTTTCCGATACTTCAAGGTATTTGAAAGTGTACTTCCCGAGTACCTCTGAATCTCCTGGCTTCATAACCACGTCTTTTTGAACATCATAAAAAGAGGACGCAGTAATGCCTATAGCAAGCATGATTATGCTTAGATGGACTACATATCCCCCATACCTTGGCCGATTGGCACCAATCAGGGAGAAAAAAGCAATCCCCCAGCTTTCTCCACGTGAATGCCGTGATCTACTTCCTCTAATTAGCTCTTGAAACACGGTCGTGAGAGATACGCTGCATATAGCAAAAGCTAGCAACACCCAATATTCCCTGATCCCACTTATTAAACTTAAAAGGAATACCAAAAAGAAGACTATCAGAGGCAATCGCAACATCCTATTAATTGACCCCCAACCGGCTTTTCTCCATGGTAGGACAGGCCCAATGCCCATCAAAAAGACTAATAAAAGCATTAATGGACCGTTCACTTTGTTAAAAAACGGTTGCCCAATAGTCATAGTTGTGTCATCAACTGCTTCAGAAAATATAGGAAATATAGTTCCCCATAGAGTTATGAATGCTATAAGTAGAAAAAGCACATTTTGGGCCAAAAAAGCTGATTCTCTTGAGATTATTGAATCCAATCCGGACCGGCTTTTTAAAGTGTCAAATCTAAAGGTGAATATAACTAGAGAGATGAATAGCGTTATCGCCATCACGGCTAGAAAAATCCATCCCATGGTAGATTCAGCAAAAGAATGCACTGATGGCACCGGGCCACCCCGATTAATGAACATACCCATTTGAGCCATCGCAAAAGCCACTATAATCAATACCATATTCCACATACGAAACATTCCCCGGCGTTTCTGCACCATAATGGAATGCACAAAGGCCGTCATTGCCAACCATGGCATTAATGCAGAATTTTCCACAGGATCCCAGGCCCAGTAGCCACCCCAACCTAAAATGGTATAAGCCCACCACGCACCCAACAATAGTCCTGTCGTGAGAAGTAACCATGAAACCATCCCCCATAGTCTGCCTTGATCAACCCATTCATCTCGACCTCCTCTACCTGCTAATAAGGCTCCAATAGCAATAGAAAAAGGCAAGGCAACTGAAATAAGGCCAAGCATTTGAAATGGTGGATGGATAAACATTCCAAAATGAATCAACAACGGATTCATTCCTTGACCATCTTCAAGAGCAATCTGATGCCTTTCTAATGGATTTGCTAAAAACAAAATGACTGCTAGAAAGAATAACAGCACCATGCTCATTACTCCCAAAGCATAGGGGGATGTGTACGGCAATTTACTATTAAGAACTCTTATTGCAATTCCAGCCATTAAAGAAAATGCGACTGCGATGTACAGAAGTGACCCTGCGTTTCCAGAATAAAAAGCTACCCAAGCATAGACTTTTGGCATAGCAATATTGCTATTTTCAGCGACATATTTAACAGAAAAGTCATTTGTGACAAATGCATAAATCAAGGATGCAGTAGCTAATATGAGGAGAGGGCATATCGAATAAAATCCCCACCTAGCACTAGCTGCAAGATCTCTACCGTTCAGCATTCCCCCAGCAAACCCAACTACAGTGGAGTATGTTGCCATCATAAATGAAAGTATGAGGGCTATTTGACCAAGTTCTACCATTTAAAAGCCACCATACTTAGAGAGTGTCCGCCTCAGATCACTCATTGGAGATTCTATTAATCACAGCAAAATATTTTTCCTTTTCTTCATCAGAAATAATCTCACCTGCTACGTCATGACTCATATTTAAAGAGGTGTGTTTTTGCCTTTTTCGCATAACAAATACAGCCAGCGCAACGGCTATCATCGCAAAGCTGAGAGCGATTGGGGGCACAATCCAAACAAAAATACTTATTCCGTCGGTAGATGGTTCCAAGAGAATAACGGGGCCATATCTACCAACAAAGTAGTCTTTTATTTCTTTCTCCGTTTTCCCCTGTCTTACTAAATCTGTCACAATTGATCTCATGTTTGAAGCAATTTCGTTTTGTGATTGGTCTATAGATTCTCCGGGACAGACTGGGCACATAATGACACTGTTTATCTGATTGATTCTATCTTCTTCTTGGGAAACAAAGTCAGAATTTGCTGCCATACACGAGGTATTAAAAAACAAACCAAGCATAAGCAAAGAATTTATCAGGCTAAGGCGAATATTTTGGTAGGATACGTTTTTCATTCCACTATTAAAAACCCATTATCCATTATCACCTAATATCCTAAATGGTAGTAGCCCAAAGGGGTGGGTATTGAGAAATAATCTCATATTACAAAGTCAAATATTTAATTCGGTTTGTCGGCCAATACTAGCTCCACCTTCCTAAGTTCACCGTTTCTATAGAAACTCACCTCAACACTAGAACCGGGTGGATTATTGAGTAAAAATTTTGAAAGATCTCCTGAATTTTCAATGGCTGCTTTGTTCAACATGACGATTACATCCTCTGTTTGTAAACCTGATTCGCCAGCAGGAAACCCTTTCACAATTCCTGCAATAATTACGCCATCTGCAACAGGAAGATTTAGCTGTTCCCTGATGGAATCAGTTACATTAAAAGGGGTTATTCCCAGAAATCCTCGCATTACATAGCCAGAACGCAATATCTGGTCAACCACGACGTGTGCATCATCGATATTTATTGCGAATCCGATTCCATTGCTATCATCAATTATTGCAGTGTTGATGCCAATAACCTCTCCTCTACTGTTAGCCAAAGGACCGCCACTATTACCGGGGTTAATAGAAGCATCAGTTTGTATGAGATCAACCATCGATTTTTGAGCATCAGTTTGTATTGTACGATCAAGGGCGCTCACAACACCTTTACTTACAGTAGGGCCTCCTTTAAGACCTAGAGCATGTCCGACGGCTATAACATCTTCACCAACTTCTAAATTTGAAGAGATACCAAACTTTGCTGGGGTTAACTTAGCCGCCGCTATTTTTATTACCGCCAGATCAGTAATGCTATCGCTTCCAACCAGATTTGCAGGATAAGACCGACCGTCACTCAGAGTGACAGTCACGTAGTCCGCACCCTCGATAACATGATTGTTGGTAAGTATATTCCCAGCTTTATCAAGTATGATGCCCGAACCAACTCCAGTTTGGGGAACAATTTGATTATATAGGCTGATTGTTACTGTATCGGTAGATATCTGAACAACTGAAGGTTCCAGCTCACGGACAGCCTCGACTGTAGTCATGGAATCGTCATGAGAAGAGACTGATATGAAATCAACTGGTGTAGACGTTGAAATTACTAATGGCGGAATAGGAATTTGGGTAACTGACACTGGAGTTTCCGCATTAACTGATGTTGAAGGCAGGCTCTGAGTCTCGGCTACCGATGTCACATAAATATCTGTCTTTGGTGTTAAGGCATCCCCTACAGGGAGTTGATCTGTATTTTCAACACGGTTACAAGCAAAGTTAACCAACAATATTATTAATAAGATTCCAACAACCTTGTTCATGTTTTTTACTATCTCTCCCTAGGATTGACTGACCTACTGGATGGTTTCCTCCACTGCAAGTGTTTTGTTCTCTCCATAAACTGCTGATGAATTATTGAAGAAGAAGCTATTAATCCATCCGAATAAAGTTGAGCTCTGTTCCCTTGTCTATCTGTTATCAGCCCCCCTGCTTCTTCCATCAGTATTATTCCTGCCGCTTGGTCGTACGGTTGGAGACGATGGTGGACAAAAATATCCATTCTTCCGGCTGCCACATAAGATATCGACAGAGCTGAGGAGCCGATCATTCGGGCAGTTTTCAGGGAAGGCCAAATTTTTCTCAACATTTGTAGGGTGTCAGTAGTTCCTGCAACAGGACCATATGCCGGATCTGTCACCAAAATTACATCTTCAAAATTTGAGATCTCACTTACTTGTATCTTTTTGTCGTTGAGGAAAGCTCCTTTCCCCCTAGCTGCATGGAACATCTCTCTATTAATTGGGTCAAAATTAACACCTGCTACAACTTCCCCATCCTTTGCAAGAGCGATAACAATGGAAAAACAAGGAATTCCCCAAGCGTAGTTTTGGGTACCGTCAATAGGGTCAATAATCCACGTCCATCCTGTTGTGGGATCATCACCCTTTTCTTCCTCCCCAAAAATTCCGTGTTCAGGAAAGTGACTTGCAAGAGTCGTTCTAATATGCGCTTCACATTCACGATCTACATTTGTGACTATGTCGTTTTGGCCCTTATCAGAAATTTCCTTCGACTTTGGCCACCAATCCAGCAGTATTTCGCCGGCAGATAAAGATATTTCCCTCGCTACCTCCCAGGCATCCTTCCCAGATACTGCTACTGGCAACTGAAATTTACGTTTTGCCAATTTGGTCCTCTCATTTTTTGGTTTTCACCATTACAGAATATCCTAATATTCTAAAAATATTCTAAGATTTTGAACCCACATCCAGCTTATGACGGATGTTGACAAGAAACGGAGCCGCTATCTAAAATATTTTATATTATCTGATACCTAGTCTCAATAAGCATCAACCCAATGGCGAGTTTAAGTTCCAATAATGCGAGTGCGTCGCAATATAAACAGATGGTTTTTAGATTTACCATCGCCTTCTTGGTATTGGGGATTTTTTCTGCAAGCATCGGCTGCATCAGTAAATTCGATACATTAGCTATGGGCGAAAAAACTTCCGATTCAGTTCCAGAGGCCACGAACCCTAGAAATGTAAACAAAGATAATTTGCTAACAATACATACCACCACGAGCATTATTTCTGACTGGGTTAAGATCGTAGGAGGAGAAAGGGTGGTGGTTAAGAGTTTAACACCTGCAGGGAAAGATCCCCATACCTATCAGCCAACCCCTCGGCAAGTTGCGGGATTATCCAATTCCAAATTGGTGATTTCGATAGGATTGTCACTAGAAGGTCAAAATATATTGCCACTTCTTCAACATTCACTCAGCCCAAATGCTATGAGGGTTGAGCTCGGTCCTGAAACCAACCCAATAAAGCTAGACCGCCATCGAGAAAGCGGACATCAAGGTCATGATGATGCATATGACCCTCATTTTTGGTTAGATCCTTCTCGTACAGCCATTGCCATAAAGCAAATCCAAAATTCTCTTACCGTCGTAGATCCTGAAGGAACTGATTACTACTCAGGTAATGCCTCAGACTATATAAAAAAACTTTCAGATATTGAAAAATCGATCCGATCTACTTACGAACGCATTCCACGTTCCAACAAAATGTTAGTAACATCCCATGAGGCACTCGGCTATTTAGAAGATGCATATGGGTTGCAAATCATCGGATCGGTGATTCCTGCTTTAAGTACTGATTCAGGCCCCACAGCTTCTGATCTAGCTGACTTAATAGACATAATCCAACTTACCAAGGCTCCGGCCATCTTCATGGAAGAAGGAATACAAGAGAAGGTAACAACCCAAATAGCACGAGATACCAATATTAAAATTATAGAAGGCTTAAGGGTCGAATATTTAAATGAGGGAGAATCATATCTTCAGATGATTAAAAGAACCGCCGAATTAATCCATAAAGGATTGAGATAAATTTATAAATAAATTATATGGTTATTGCGGCTTTCCCTGGAGAACGAAAAATAGAGGGCATAACCATGCGGGTTTTTTCTTTTTTCAAGGTTTCGATATAAATATGTACGGTTTGACCGTAAATATAGTGATTAACACATGAATTGTGTTTCATGAACGATAATTTTGGCCTTTAATGGCTTGAAACAAATTGACATCAAAATACCCCCTTGCCCCCCTTGCACAGTGTTAAATATGGGGTGTACAACATATATCTGAGAAGAAGTTCAATTTTAGTTGAATTTCAGGAGTCCTGGAGAGACTAGAAAATATACAAAGTCATCTCAGATGACCTCTCCAAGAAATTTTCCGGGTTTATGTCTTATACAGGCCTGTTCATATCAAGAGCAGCGTTAATGTAAGTAAGTGGGGATAGAAGCTGAGGAGTCGGGAAATCTCCGATGTTGCCTTTTGAAAAAAAGGGCTCAAATACCGAAGGTACTTTTGTGTAAAATTTATGGACCGAGAAACGATTCAAAAGGCTGACAAAATCTGGAATTCTGTTCTGGGTAAAGTGGAACTGAGTATTCCAAAGCCTAGCTATGATACTTGGCTTAGAAACACAGTTGGTGTTTCGTTTACTTCCGATGAATTCAATGTGGAAACCCCGAACGCTTTCACAGCTCAATATTTAGAAGAACGTATGCTAGATATGCTTGAACAAGAATTAAGGACAACAATCGGTTTCAACGTTAAGCTCAAATTCGCTGTAATCAATGAAATGATTACTTCCGGGGAAAATGAGCAGCCTGTAACCACCTCTAGCCCATACAGAAGGTTAGATCATACTGCGAAATACACAACATCTAACCATGATTTATTTCAAGACCCGAATTCTAATAATGTATCTGAACCACGTATCGGATCCTATGACTTTAATACAAGATACACATTCGAAAATTTTATTGTTGGAAATTCCAATCAACTGGCCTTTGCTGGAGCAAAGGCGGTTTCAGAAAACCCTGGAACCATTTTTAACCCTTTAGTTATTCATTCATCCGTTGGTTTAGGAAAAACACACTTATTGCAGTCAATTGGGCACGAAACCAAAAAACTCGGCCTGACCGTAATCTATGTAACCTCTGAGGAATTTACGAATCAGTATGTACGGGCAATTCAAAATGGACAAACTGAGGAATTCCGAAATAAATATAGAACTGTCGATGTGCTTCTAATTGATGACATTCAATTTCTTATAGGAAAAGAACAAACACAGGAAGGATTTTTTCATACTTTCAACTCTCTACACGTAGAAAACAAACAAATAGTAGTTGCAAGTGATCGGAATATTGACGAACTAAGAACCTTGGAATCACGTATCACTTCAAGATTAACTGGCGGATTGGTAACTGATATTCAGGCACCGCAGCTAGAAACCAGAATAGCTATACTAAGGGGTAAGGCGGCGCAGCAGAGGTATGACATACCTTCGGATGTAATTGAATTTTTAGGAAACAAAATTCGTTCAAATATTAGAGAGTTGGAAGGTCTTCTAAATCGAGTCGTTGCTTTGGCTCAGTTTCGAGATGAGCCCATTACAATTGAGTCCGTTAGGCGAATGGTGGGAGATTCGGACAGACTCAACAAAGAACCTATATCGGATTCCAAAATTATTTCAGAAGTGTCTAATTATTTTGGCGTAACCTCTGATCAAATCATGGGACCCCTCAGAACAAAAACATATTTGGTTCCTAGGCAAGTCGCGATGTTTCTTCTCAGAGAAGAAACATCCTTGAGTCTTTCTGCAATAGGCAAAATACTTGGTGGAAGAGACCACTCAACCGTAATACATGGCCATGAAAAAGTCGCCTCCTTAATCAATATAGACGACAAGCTCAGAAGCGATATTTTAGCTATTAAAAACAACTTGACCAGTACCGCCGGATGATCTAGCTGGCCCACCGTTAGAACCGCTAAAGGTTTTTATTCATGAGACTCATTTTAATTAGGCATGGTGAAACCGACGCAAACTTATTGATGCGGTGGTCTGGCTCAAAGGACCTTGAAATCACCAACCTTACAAACGCTGGCAAAAGTCAGGCACAAGAATTAGGGTGTTGGTTTAAAAAAGAGAATTTTATTCCTACCCATGTGTACGTGAGTCCACAAAAAAGAGCGCAAGACACTGCCCGTCTAGCGGGTGGACATTGGAACGTTCCTTTTGTCACAATAGATGACTTGAAAGAGACCGGTGCCGGAATTTTTGAGGGCCTCACATGGGATGAAATTGAGGAAAGGTACCCGAAACAAGCAGTGAATTTTAAGGATAGTAGGGACTGGTCCCACGTCGAGGAGTCAGAACAAGAAAACGACCGAAGGGACAGGGCCAATAGGGTCTTGGATTTAGCTTTATCTCGACACTCTGCTGACAATATCGTGGTCATGTTCTGCCATGCGGGCATAATCCAACACACAGTGAGCTGCATATTTGAGTCTCCAAAGCTCTGGGGCATAACCACAAAAAACACAGCTATTTTCGAATTTCAACTGGATGCAGACAAATGGTCGGATTTATCAAGGGAGCGTTTCAATCCGACCGCATGGCGAATACTTAGGTTTAACGAACAGCCTCATCTGTCTCAAAAACCGTTGAGGTAACACTCGTGCGAGTTCGACTCTCGCCTTCGGCAC
>VFFY01000036.1 GCA_009392675.1 SAR202 cluster bacterium
GGGCTGATCTGACGTGTTCCGGTACAATGAATTTTACATGCTGTGGTAGCTGCAAATTGGTTGCCACTGAAAAGAAGTTTTTCGGGAGGATAAATTGAAGAAGCAGGACTTTGTCGTCCGGTTTGCTGGAGAAGGTGGACAAGGGGTGGTTACATCTGCAGAAGGACTTGCTCAGGCTATGGCACAGTCTGGATATAATGTTCAGACTTTTTCTACCTTCCCTTCCCAGATTAAAGGTGGGCCCACTTGGACCCAGACTAGGATATCAACCAGTACTGTGCTTAGCTCAGGTGATGAACTGGACGTATTGGTTGCTTTCAACCAAGACGCTTACGATAGTCACAGGGATGAGGTGGCCGATGACGGCGTGATTATTTACAACTCAGGGGAATTTGAAATAGATGCCTCTGACAAAACATTAGCAATGGATTTTGATGAACTAGCCAAACAAACCGGTAATAACCGAGCTGCAAACTTCGTAGTGATGGGAGCGCTGGCTCAATTGGTGGACGTTCCTATCGACATACTTGAAGAATTTAACAGGCAACGGTACTCAAGAGGGCGCCCTGGCGACCAGCAAATTATCGATTCTAATAATATGGCTCTTTCATTGGGATCGGTGGAGGCTGAGAAGAGTGGATTTAATTTAGGGGAATTATCAGACCCTATTAAGCCAGAAGGAGAACAAGTGTTGTTGAATGGTAACCTAGCTTTTAGCATTGGTGCAGCCCACGCTGGGCTCGATGTATTTGTTGGGTACCCTATTTCTCCAGCAACCCCAATTCTCCTTTGGATGGAGCAAAACCTGGTCGGGGAAGGTAAATTTGTACATCAATCCTCGTCTGAAATCGAATCTATCACTAGTATCCTAGGAGCCGGGTACGCTGGGAAAAAAGCGATGACCAGTACGGCAGGCCCTGGATTCACCTTGATGGGCGAAGGGATAGGCCTAGCTTGGATGGCGGAAATTCCTCTAGTTGTTATAGATGTACAGAGAGGTGGACCTTCAACTGGATTACCCACAAAAACTGAACAATCAGATTTGCTTACTGCTTTATATCCTGGACACGGAGATATGAAAATGCCGGTGATAGCTCCTGGTACCGTGGAGGAATGTTTTGTGGCCGGAGTTATGTCTGTTAACTGGGCAGAAAGATATCAAGGTCCGGTAGTTGTTCTGAGTGAAATGGCCCTATCTGAGAGGAGACAGAACATTCCAAGACCTGATCTGAAATCTCTTGCGTCTGAGAATAGAGAAGTCTATGCAGGGACAAACGGCTATCTTAGATACGACGGATGGGAACTATCTCCTATGCCATTGCCAGGAGGGCCCGGCAGCTATGTTGCTAATGGAAGCGAACATGATGCGATGGGAGACACAACTCATTTGCCGGCACGACATATACAGATGACGGAAAGACGTTTCGGCAAACTTAAGCTTTTGAATGATGGTACTTTTGAGTCAGATAACGAAAATTCGAATATTGCGCTTGTTCCATGGGGAGGTTCCAAAGGTCCCGCTTTGGAGGCCTACAACGAGCTACGATCAGAAAATAAAGATTTGGGTTGGTATTACACAATGTATTTACATCCCATGCCTGAAGAAATGCTAGATGCACTGAAAGAAAAAGATCTCGTCATTGTCCCTGAATTGAATTATTTGGGCCAATTTGGATCTGTGCTTAGAGCAGAGGGGATTAATGCAGTAAGTATCACTCAATATACTGGACTACCCTTTAAAGTGCGTGAACTCGTATCTAGAATTAATGAACTCATCAAGGATGGTGTACCAGTATGACATTAAAAAACCCTGAATACGACTTCAAGTGGTGTCCCGGCTGTGGTGACTTCGGTGTGAGGAGAGCACTCGAAGTGGCTCTAAGTGAATACACCACCGAAAATGAAAAGCCTATAGATAATACCGTGGTAGTGGCTGGTATTGGCTGCTCAGGCAACATGGTACATTTGTTGGAAAGAGAGCAACCATTCGGAATACACGGCATTCATGGAAGGTCTTTACCGATATCTATGGGAATCAAGATGGGAAACCCAGATTTAAATGTTGTTGTTGTTGCAGGTGATGGAGACTTTTTGGGTATTGGAATGGAACACATAGCTCCACAGGCTCTTCGGAACCTAAATGTGACCGTAGTGGTGATGGATAATGGAGTCTATGGTCTTACGAAAGGACAGAGTTCACCTACAACTGAATTAGGAGTGATAACAAGCTCCACTCCATATGGGAAAGTTGAGGATTCTTTAAACCCTCTTAGAACTTATTTAACGGTTGGGGTGTCTTACATAGCTTCTACTATATCTAATAAAGTGAAGGATATGACGCTATTGATGTCCCAGGCTATGAATCATGAAGGGTTTTCCATAGTCCATGTGCAATCTCCGTGCACTGAGTACAACAACACTTACGAGGCACTGAAAGGTAATGAAAGCAAAGGTATAAAAGCCCTGGCGTATGACATACCCGAAGGACATGATCCAGCAGACATTGAGGCGGCTCAGGAATTGTTGAATGCTGACGGCATACCGCTAGGATTGGTATACAGAGATTCCAATCGGCCGACTTTTGATCAAAAGGTTCATGAGACTATTGGGATCAAGGACATGAAATCTATCGAGAGTGTTTTAGACGGTTTTACTATCTAGTATTTGCAAATTTTGACACCTAAGTAATAAAAAAACACCCGCCTGAGGGTCATACCCAGGCGGGTGTTTTCACTTTCTGTTGATTGAGGGTTATTCTCTGTTGGGCAGTATGGCTATCCCATAGCCAGGTGTGGTGGTTTTGCCCTCGTGAGTTTCTAGCCATATTTCGCATTCAACGAAATTTTCACCGTCTTGGACATATTTTTTCTTCACCGTCCCTTTTCCAAATACAGGAGTTCCAGGAACATCCATAGCTCGGTATTGAACACTCAACTTCTTTAATTCGCCTTCAAGCCCGGCAAAATCTGTCATCAATTGACCAAGGAAAGCATTCTTGAGTGCGCCGTGTAAAATGACATCGGGGAGATTGTTATTAAGTGCAAATCCTTTGTCATAATGAATTTGATAGTAGTCTCCTGAAGCACCCGCGTACTTTACCAGTTGTTGGGTTGTGGGGTCTTTTCGAAGAGTAGGTATTTCAGATCCTTCTTCCAGGTCCTCAAAATAAATCTGTTCAGCCATTTTCGTACTCCTATTCTGTTGGTTTATAGCTTATCCCGGTAGATCGTTGCAGGGCTGCTACTTTGCCAAATTGGTTTACATATTTAGTTTCTCTAACCATTATCAACATATTGCCTAGTCTCCCCTGCCTCTCATTCACATCAGCTAGGTATTGTGTAACAGTAATTCGATCACCTGGCCTTACTGGTTCAAAATATTCCCACTCGCTTCCACCATCTAAATTGGCTGGGTATGGACTAGTTACGGTGACCCTTGCCTCTCCTAGTCTCATTGACCTTAGAAAGGTCGGTGGGGCTATTAGACCTCCGTATTTTGTTTGTCGAGCGGCATCTTCGTCATTGAAAACCGGGCTCTCATCGCCTATGGCTTGGGCAAACTTAATTATTGCTCCCTTTTCAACGTCATTGACTACTGGTTCAGATTCAACTCCGATTGCATCTTTCATCTCTTGTGTTATTACTGATTCAGACACTTCATCTCTCCCATTGCCCTTTATGAATTACTTCATAGGTAAGTTTGATTTTCTGAAAGTTTATGGAGACTGGCAAAAGGTGTCAAGAAGATAGGTGAATGAGGAGTTATCTATTGGCATATTCCTCACCTTCTATAATTAGGCATTGGATCAATCGGTTTCTAGGAATCGGATAACCTATAAGTCTTTTTGCGCACTTATTGATAATCTTTGTAGATAAAGTTCGCTAATTGATCAGGTCTATAGGTGTCAAAATATTTTTTGTCTTTTGGTCCCCAATCAGTATCCCAGCCACCTACAGTCGCTTCATCTTCTCCTTGTGAGTGATCTCTAGCCTTCGCACGTTTAATGGCGAAATCTTGAGGACAGTCAATCCATACACTTATGTCAAAATATTGATTAAACTTTGGCTGCAGTAGTCTTATTCCCTCGAAAATAACTATTTTTGGTAAATCTTCGTCAAAATATAAAACCTTTCCTTTATGGTCCTTTCCTTGATATCTAATTCTCTTGCCAGCACTTGAGTCTTCAAGAATATGTTCTATTAGATTCCAATCACTTTGATCAAATATGTTTGGTCCATTAGGGTTTTGTCCATATAAATTATCAATTCGAACAATTTGATTGTCATTAATACCAAAATGATCTCTCAGCCTATTTGTTATATGTGATTTACCTGATCCTCCAAACCCCGTAATTCCTATAATTATGTGCGGTTTA
>VFFY01000037.1 GCA_009392675.1 SAR202 cluster bacterium
ATACATACCCAATTTTCAAAAGAATTATTTGAAAGTACGGGAATAAATACAGACCATAGGTTTCGCCCAGCCCTAGACTTAATTTTTACCGCATCTGAAGCTACCGAGGCAAAAAAGCAAGTCGAATGGAGAACCGACGAAAAGGGCTACCGTGTCGAATGGCTCAGCAGTGAGGAAGCCCTACAGGTAGTCCCTCATATTTCAAAAGAAATCCTGGGGGCTGTTTATACGGAAGGGGTAGCCGACGTAGAACCTTACAAATTATTGTTGGCGTTAACACAAGCATGTGAATTACTTGGAGTCGATATTATCCACGGAGACGTAAGTGGTGTCATCCGTGAGGGTACCACTATCGCAATAACCACTCCAAGTGGGGTCAGGACCTGTGAAAATCTAGTCCTAGCGATGGGACCTTGGATGGGTCGAACAACCGAATGGCTCGGTATAGATGTGCCCATAACCCCTTTAAAAGGCCAAATAATAAGACTGAATGCACCGAATGTTACAGTGAACTGTTCCGTCGGATGGCAAGGAAATTACGCATGTACAAAACCGGATGGACTCTTGTGGGCCGGAACCACTGAAGAGAATGTGGGTTTCAATGACCGACCAACTACCAGTGGTAGAGATCAAGTACTTGAGGCACTGACCAAAATGATACCTAATTTAGATGACGCAACCCTAGTACAGCATACCGCCTGTCTACGGCCACTTCCGATAGACGGGAAAATCATTATAGGGTCAGTTCCAAACGATCAAAATATTTTTTTGGCTACCGGAACCGGTAGAAAAGGAATTTTGCTCGGTCCAGCGATGGGCAAGATCATTTCGCAGCTGATTTCAAAGCAACAACCCGAAGTTGAAATAACCTCTTTCAGCCCGGCCAGATTCGCTTCCCCTTAGATTTTTATTGGAGCGGGGAAAAATCGAAAGGTAGCAATATCTTATTTTCTTGTTTTACAGGAGCAACTCCACCTTTAGGCGGCCACACCCCCTGCGCCCTCGTCTCCGTTCTAACGCTGGTACGTTGCTCAAAGGAATCATATGACCACATGTGTATGAATTTATTCAGTCCCCCAACATCAGAATACCAACACCCAACCAGAGGAGAATATTCTTCTCTTATTTCAATAGCTGCCCCCCAAGCATCTAACACTTTAGGGATATCTCCAGGTTTATAGGTATAAATCCTCATCTCATAAATGGGGCCCATATTTTTAGGTTCCAAAGGCCTCATGAAAGGTGCCGGAAGCATAATTTCACTTTCCATATTTAAAATGATGTCATTATTATCTGGTGGCCAATCACCACCTGATACCGCTTTGGACCTAACTTCTGATCTGTGATTTGAATCTTCATATGGCCAAATATGGACGACCTGATTGAGTGGTCCCATCTCGGTATACCAAAAACCTCCTAATGGGGAGTATTCCAGTCTTTTACCCAATTTGGCCTTTGTATTTTCGCCAAACTGATCTACGGTCCTAGGTTTGATATCGTAGGTCCGAAACTCATATATCATACTAATACTCCTACCTAAAACAACTCAACATAATCGAAAAACACAAGCCTAACATAATAGAATGAAATAAAATATTTAAAGTACCTTTGAGGGTCTAGTTCATAACATATAAATTTATATATCTTAAGAAAATACACGTAAGGATTTGAGTTGAAAATACTGATAACAGGTGGAGCTGGGTACATTGGAAGCATGGTTTGTCATTCCCTAGCTGACCATGGGCATGAACCCATAATAATTGATTCAATGATTACAGGATCCTGTCAGCAAGTGGATCAATTCCCGACATTCAATGGTGATATCGCCAATGATGATTTAATAAAAACCATAACCAAAGAACATCCTGATATTGAGAGTGTGGTGCACTGTGCAGGAAAAACTTTAGTCCCCGAATCAGCTCTGCATCCAGATCAATATTATTATGAAAATGTAAGCAAATCCCTTCAATTATTTACAACTCTGAAAACTATCGGGATTAAAAAAATACTTTTTAGCTCTAGTGCCTCCATCTATGAGGCCAAAAATGGGGAAGGTGTTGATGAGGATTCCATTTTGAGCCCATTGAGTCCTTATGCCAAAACCAAATTCATGACCGAAATGATTTTGGAAGATTTTTGTAATACCTTTGGAATAGAAGGGATTGCGCTCAGATATTTTAACCCTATTGGAGCTGATCCAAAAATGAGGTGTGGTCCCCGTTTAGACAACACCTCCCATTTATTAGGCAACCTAGTAAGGGCGGCAGAGGGATTCACAACTAACATTAAAATCACCGGTTCTAACTGGCCAACCAAAGACGGTACGGGGGTACGGGATTATATTCATGTTTGGGATCTTGCGGAGGCCCACGTTGCAGCACTGGAATCCTTCCATTCAATATTAGTCTCACAATCTAAATTTGAAAAAATTAATATTGGAGGCGGTAGTCCTACCACTGTAAAAGAATTTATTGAGATTTTTGAGCAGGTATATGGATGTGAGATTGCAACCGTCACAGCTCCTCCTCGGGATGGGGATACCGCAGGTGCGTTCGCCAACATAGGAAAGGCCGAGAAATTAATGAACTGGCGACCAAGAATGTCTGTCGAGCAAGGAATAGCCGACACAATCAAATGGCATAGGAAAATGATCGATTAGGCAAAGTTGCGGTATTCATTTCTTTCAGTACAATTCTGTTACCTAGCTCCCAAGGAGGGATTAAGTTGTCTACATTAGCAGACCTAATAACAAATCACCCACCGAATAAGAATGCAATCCTAATACCCGGCGGGCCAACAACAACTTACGGCGAGTTTGCTGACCAGATAGAAAAAATAGCAGAAATACTTTCTGCTACTGGGGTAGAAAAAGG
>VFFY01000038.1 GCA_009392675.1 SAR202 cluster bacterium
GCGGGCTTTTTGCTATAGAGCTCTCTCTTCTATCCAGTCAAGGCCCACTTCTATTCCAAACCCAGGTGCGTCAGAGGGCTTTACTCGACCGTTTTTAATAACCGGTGTTCCCGGTAATGCGACCATTTCCTCTAATGGAACTCCGGGAGGTGATACTCCTTCTGACCTTTCGCCCCACGGAATTACAGGCATTGAATATGCTAAATGCTGACCATATGGATAATTCATGCCCGCATGTCCTATGACCGTTAGTCCATGGGCTTCAGCTATGTGGCATATTCGTACACTTGCTGTGATACCTCCTACCCATTGGACATCTGGTTGAAGTATATCGACTAACCCCCTGCCAGCGGCGTCAGCAAAAGGGTGAATTGTGTACCAGTGCTCCCCAGTAGCTAAAATCTGACCTGGGACCCTTTGTCTTAATTTGGAATAACTGTCCATATCCTCTGGAAGCATATAGTCCTCCAGCCATTTGATATTGTATGGCTTGAGTGCTTCTGACACACGAACTGCATACTCGATGTTGGAAGACATCCAAGAATCGACAGCCAATTCAATATCTGGGCCTATCTGTTCTCTAGTATTTGCGACTATTTCCACATTTTTGTTTAGTCCAGCAAGGCCTTCATCAGGCCCGTGTCTGAGAAATACCTTGACGGCTTTGAAACCTAATTCGAGAAACCAATCCATATAGTCACTGGTTTTGTACCTCAACATGGTGTTTGAGGCATAGCAAAATATATCGTCTTTTACGGGTCCCCCTAGAAGTTCATAAACAGGCTTTTCTAAAAGTTTTCCCTTGAGATCCCATATAGCATTGTCTAATGCACTAATCGCGTAACTTGCTATTCCTGCAGTCCCATATGGTGAAGAGGATCTACGCATCATGTCCCATAATTTTTCAGTGGCCATTGGATTTTGGCCTACCAAAAGCTCAGAAAAATGGTCATTTATTATAGAAACCACAGGTCCAGAGTGTATTGTGGTTCCTAGTCCCCAAGTTCCGTCTTCAGCTGTTACAACACATGCGACACGATTCCAGTTTGTACCCGACCTGTATTTTATGTCGTATTTGTATCGATCCATGGGGCTTACAAAATATCCACCATTTGCATCAAGCTCCACTCTCGGCTGTGTTTTGGGATTGGGGCTTAGATTTACTGCTATTGCTTTAATACTTTTGATTTTCATTGCGATTATTCTCCTAGAGTGGAAGATTTGCGACTTTCCTTATTAGGAAAATCCGATTGCAAAGTTTTTTATTTCCCCTTTATCACTTCTGATGAAATTAGTTCTTTAATTTTTTGTTCATCCATTCCCAAAACATTCTTCATCACCTCTGTTGTATGTTCTCCTAATAAAGGAGGATGACTGGTTGGCTGGGCGGGCGTCCGGCTTAAATGTTGAAGAGCGCTACCCAGCAAATCAATTTTTCCGAGACTAGGGTGATCTACCTGCCATAGTGAATTGCGAGCCTTGGCTTGAGGATCCTTAAAGACTTCGTCCAGGGTGTTTATCGATGTAACTGTTAAACCGGCTTCTTGCAACGCAGATATCCAGTGTGATTTGGGCTTTTCCACAAATTGGGTATTTAATAAACCCTCAAGTTCTTTCCGGTTTTTGACGCGCTCAGCGTTACTTAAAAACCTCGGATCTACCGCTAGCTCTGGTTTTCCCACTGTTTCACACATTCGCCTAAATTGGTTGTCATTATTGGCAGCGGTCATGAAATTACCATCTGATGCCGTGAAATCTTGGTATGGAGCAACTTGTGGGTGCGCATTCCCGATCCGCCCAGGCGCCTCTCCAGTAGCCAGATAGCTTTGAGCTATATTGGCCATACACGCAATTCCAACGTCAAACAATGAGACATCCACATGCTGACCCTTACCACTCAATGACCGCTCATGCAGGGCCGACAGTATTCCAATGGTAGATGTGAGACCGGTCATTATGTCGACCCATGCAGCTCCAACTTTAGTAGGGCCACCGTCAGTTTCTCCGGTGACACTCATCACCCCAGTCATTGCCTGTAATGCTGCATCATATCCAGGTTCAGGTGCCCTGGGACCTGTCTGACCGAATCCTGTAACTGAGGCATAGATTATTCGAGGATTTAAAGTAGAAATAGATTCGTAGTCAAGGCCAAATCGAGCTAAGTTACCTACCTTGAAATTTTCTACAAAAACATCGGCTTTTTCGGCCAAATCTTTGATAATTTTCTGACCTTTCTCATCTCTAAGGTTAACTATAATGCTTTTCTTGCCACGGTTTGCAGACAAGTAATACGCGCTTTCCTCTCCCATAAAAGGGGGTCCCCATCCTCGCGTATCATCTCCCCATGGAGATTCGACTTTCCAGACCTCGGCTCCAAGGTCGGCCAGTATCTGGGTTCCAAAGGGTCCAGCAAGTATTCTCGACAAATCTAAGACTTTTAAATCTTTTAAGGCACTCATAGCATCTCCATTATTTTCAAATAATAATGAATGGTAATAGTTTGGTAAAACCTCTACAACTATATGGGCATCGCC
>VFFY01000039.1 GCA_009392675.1 SAR202 cluster bacterium
CCTGACATAAATCTTTCTATAGGAAGAGAGGCTAGTTGGTTGTCTGTTTCAGGCCAGTCCGCTGGATAACAATCTCCCAGATAAGGGACACCTCCATCTTGGGCAACATCCCCAGTGAAAACGATCTTTTCCTTTGGGAGATGAATATATATATCCCCACTGGTATGGGCTCTGCCAAAATATTTCAGGTCGAGTTCACGACCTCCGAAATATAATTGCATGCTTGTTTCAAATGTCATATTAGGAGGTGTGATGTTAACTAAGTTACCCTCCTCCGACCAAGGATCATTAGAGCTAACCACCTTCTTCCTCCACTCTTCATTCCATTCCATATCAATCATTTCTGCATAGCAATTTTTGTGACCAATAATTGTTGCATCGGGAAATTCTTCATTACCCCAAGAGTGATCCCAATGGGAATGAGTGTCGATCACAAATCCAATTGGCTTTTCTGTGATTGTCTTTACATCTTGAATTAAATCTCTCGCAAATGACGGGACTCTGAGGGAATCGATCACCAGGACGCTATCATCTCCAATTATGATGCCGGCATTTGTAAGCCCCTCATGAAGACGCGCGTATACCCCTGCTTCAAGTTCCACTATTTCTGTTCCGGGAGTAGTCATTGCAGATTACCTCTGATGTTTTTGAGTTGATACCATGATTGCTCCCATATTAGGACTTTGGTAACAGAAGGGCAATCGATAAGGTATGAGATGGTGGTCAGTCAGGGAATAAATATCTTGTTCGATTAGCTATAAAGACTAAAGATAGCATGACCGGGACCTCGACCAGGACTCCTACCACAGTGGCTAGTGCGGCTCCTGAATTTAAACCAAAAAGTGAGATAGCAACCGCAACCGCTAATTCGAAAAAATTAGACGTACCAATGAGACATGCTGGTGCTGCAATCGCATGCCTGAGTTTTAAAAGCTTTGCTGAGATATAGGCTAGGAAAAAAATGCCATATGTTTGAATCAATAAGGGAATAGCGATTAACCCGATAGCTAAAGGTTTTTCCAATATGACCTCGGCTTGAAAACCGAATAGCAATACAACCGTTAGCAATAACCCAAGTATGGACCCGGGTTTGAGCCTGTTCAGGAAGGTTGCAAGGGACCTTTTACCAGCAGTCCGGTCAAATATCTTTCTGGTTAACACACCTGCAACCAGTGGGAAAACTACATACAAAAGTACAGAGTAAATAAGTGTATTCCATGGCACCGCGATATCGCTTATCCCAAGTAGTAGGCCCGCTATGGGCGCGAAAGCAAATATCATAATGATGTCGTTCAAAGAAACCTGGACCAGGGTATAGTTGGGGTCTCCTCTAGTCATATGACTCCAGACAAATACCATCGCGGTACACGGCGCCACCCCTAATAAAATCATTCCAGCGATGTATTCCTTGGCCGTAGCGGGATCTACCCAAGCAGAGAAAATGATTCTAAAAAATAGCCAACCTAGGAACACCATAGTGAATGGTTTAACTAGCCAATTCACTCCAAGTGTGAGTAAGAGACCAGATGGGCTATTTTTGACATCTTTAATAGACGTAAAATCAATTTGAACCATCATTGGGTAAATCATGATCCAAATAAAAATTGCCACAATAAAATTCACATGGGAAAATTCCAATTTAGCAATAAAATTGAAGCTATCAGGAAATATATTCCCAAGCAACACACCTGTTGCTATGCAAAATGCGACCCAAATTGAGAGGTAACGCTCAAAGACTCCCATAAAGATCACCCTTTGCCAGTAAGAGAGGCCGGCTATATCTCATCAAGTCGTAATCATCTGTAAAAGCCAACATGTTAGATGCAAAAAAAACATTTAAAAAGTGGTCCAAACTATGTTTTATGTAAATTAGTCTCGATAACAGACTATCCCTGTTCTTGGCCTTTTTCGTTCCATTTGTCTATCAATTCTCGTTGCTTCAGTTTGGATTCTTTAGAAACATTAAAAATATTCCGACTAATCAATCGCCAGTCTTGCCCTATTTTACCTAGTGTAAAAATTCCTTCGAATGTGGACATTACGGAACCATCCTTGTCTAAGCGTGAGGCTTTAAGAAGGTAGGCCACTTTTTCGTCGTCTTTTACAACCTCAGAGTAAGATTCCAATGTACAGGTACTCCCTATCCACTCGGGGCGTATTTCAGAATAGAAGTCAGCAAAATACTTAGGTACGTTCTCCTCATCTACGTAAAAGGCTATAGGAGTGATTCCGACCGATATGTGATGCATAGGCAAGTGAAGAGTCTCTCTATACAATTTGGATGTGGTTCCTAAAGCCTCAACTGAATCCTTTAATGCTTCTTCTGGGTTTGATGCCATTCCGTAATTTACTCCAAAATTATATTTGTTTTAATAAGTATCATATTACTAATACCGACAATGCTGAACCGAAATACGGAATTATAAATTCTTAGTATATTCTTAGTATATTCTCAAGGTTCCTTAATGAAACTTTACTAGTCTTTCTCTATCGGTTTATTAGATAATACAAAATGGAGAGAGAAAATGATTCGACTAAAAAATATAAGGTTGGTATTGGCAGGGGCGTTTATTGTCCCGGTGGCACTCGCTTCAATAGCTTGTTCCCCGATTTTTGCTGACGACCCAAACGGGGTAAAGAGGGAAATATTTGCGCCCGAGCTGGATCACGAAGCCTTGAATGCAATAATTCAATCAGCGGTTGAAAGTGGGGAAATTTCTCAAGCTCAAGTGGATACAGGTATAGAAATACTTAAAAGGGAATTTTCGGTAACCCCTAAGACCAGATTCAAGCCTTTCATGGATATCGAGGAAATAAGGGCGAAAATATCGGCAGCTGTGGAAAA
>VFFY01000040.1 GCA_009392675.1 SAR202 cluster bacterium
ACATGGGAATGCCGATCCTCGACAACACAGATTTTGACAAATTGGCAAAAACTTGTGACGAGCTAAACAGATACACATTCCATCTGACTATCGCACCACTGGTTGTAGAAGGTGGTACAGGTTCTCCAGTAAATCCGATAGCTACATTTTAATATCACTCAGAGCTCTCTCCGAAAATGAGCCCAAAATTTATCCTTATTCAGATTGTCAAAATAACTTTACCGGTTTCACCAGAAATAAAGGCCTCATAAGCCTTTTGGGCCTCATCAAGACAGTATGTATGGGTAATTAACTTATCCATGGGGGACTTTCTCTGCACAACAAAATTTGCAACCTCACTCAAACCGGCTTGGCTAAATGTCCAGGAACCCAATATGGTTAATTGTTTGTGAATTATTTGCGCACTTACATCAAATGTTGTGGTATTCCCCTCCCCCACAAAACATACTTTACCCCAATATTTAGCACTATCGACAGCTTGAATACGAACTTCTGGTATACCTGTCGCATCCAGTGTGCATTCAGCACCTTCGCCTTGAGTAAGTTCTCTAATTACTTCCTCAGCATTGTCTGAAGAAGAATCTATGACTTCGTTAGCACCTAATTCTCTAGCCAAATCTAATCTGTATTTAGATACATCAACTGCTATTACCCTCGCACCTAGCTGGGCTGCGAACATGGTTGCCGAAAGTCCAACAGGCCCCTGTCCGAATATAGCAACCGTATCTAGTCCTTTTGGATCCAATCTTTTCACTGCATGAAAGGCGGTACCTGTTCCACATGAACAAGCCGCTGCTGCAATAAAATCAAGACCTTCTGGAATAGGAATACATGTATAAGCTGGGACGACCATATATTCCTGATGGCCACCATGTGCTGTGGAGCCATAAACTTCGTGGGCAACTAAGCACATTTGAGTGTATCCAATAAGACACATAGAGCACTTCAAACAACCTGTGTAGTGATGCATCATGACCTTGTCCCCAATTGACAGACCACCTACATTAGAGCCGAGTTCTGCTACTACACCAACTGGTTCATGACCAGGAACTTTCAGGTCTGATATTTCGGGTTTTTCTGATTTGGGAGCTCTAAAATTTTTTAAATCACTCCCACACACACCTGAGGCCTTCATTTGTAAAAGAACTTCTCCAGCACGAGGTGCCAAATTTTCGATATTTATAGCCTCTACGACAGAATCTCCAGTAAATAACAACCTTTTCATACCAAGTTCTCCTTTTAGCAAATTCGGAGGTTAATTTTGCCAGCGTTGGAAATCTTCAAGAATTTTAATCCCTAGAAATTATCGCCCTTTTATGAACCGCTTTCCCTACCGTATTACCATTGTGGGTTACTTGAATCTCAAAGGTAAGACGGCCTTTTTCCCTATCAATTTCTGTTAGAGATGTACTTATTTCTACCGTTTCTCCAACGTCCGTCCGTGCAACATGCCGAAGAGTATCAACCGCGTAACCCACGGTAGAGGCATCTTTATCTAAGAGATGATCTGATTGCTTTATGCAAGCACCTTCCATTAGACCCAACATGGCTGGAGTAGAAAGTACATCATCACCCGTATTGCCAGTTCTATTAGTCGTCATTTCAGTAGTGACTTGCACCTCAGTATGTCCTGACTGACCAACTTCAAGTTTGCTTGTGTTCAAAGTTTTCCCCTTTTAGTGAATTTAAATGCGATTATACCGAAGAGAGAAGAAAGAATGTTTAGGTATATTTTGATAAAATTTAGCCGCTAACACCAACATTTATTTGCAAGTAACCCTAACTAGAAGCGAAGGAAATATGATGCCAAAAGATCCTGATTTTAAGGAGCTCTATCCTAAAAAATTCATAGATGTATACGGTAAATCTATGGCCTACATAGACGAAGGAGCAGGAGATCCCATAGTTTTTATCCATGGAAATCCAACGTCTTCATACCTTTGGAGAAATATAATCCCACATGTTGCTCATCTAGGAAGGGTTATAGCACCCGACCTCATAGGGATGGGTGACTCAGATAAATTGGACAACACTGGGCCTGATAATTACAAATTTCAAGAGCACTGCAAATACCTATACAAACTATTTGCGAATTTGGACCTCACGAACGTTCATTTTGTCATTCATGACTGGGGCTCAGCCCTTGGGTTTTATTGGACCCAACTCAATCCTAAAAAAGTTAAAAGTATTACCTACATGGAAGCAATAACTGGTCCTATAGAAAGTTGGGAGGATTGGCCGGAAGTGGCTAGAAATATTTTCCAAGCCTTCAGATCCGATGCTGGAGAAGAACTAATACTGGAAAAAAACATATTTGTTGAAAGGATATTGGCAGGAGACGGAAAGCTTTCAGAAAAGGATCTAGAAATTTATTCGGCACCCTACAGGGTACCGGGGGAAAGCAGACGTCCTACCCTTACTTGGCCTCGGGAAATACCGATCGCTGGAAAACCTGAAAACATGGTCGCCATAGCGGGATCTTATGCGGATTTTTTAAGTACTAGCGACATCCCTAAACTCTTCATAAATGCGGAACCAGGATCAATCCTGGTTGGTAACCAGCGGGAAAGAGCTCGATTGTGGGCTAATCAAAAGGAAGTGACAGTAAAAGGCGGCCATTTCATCCAAGAAATATCTCCAGCCGATATAGGCCGTCACTTGGCAGATTTTATAGGAAGTTTAAATAGCCCTATTTCCGATTAATCTTTCTGGTGGCTGACAGTGAAAATATCACAAATCCTACCAAGGCCAATAAAAAAGTTGTTCCAATAAGACGATCGGTTCCCCAGGCATCTGAAATAAATCCCGACACTCCTGGGGCAACAGCAAACCCGAAAATATAGCCAACACCAACAACTGCCGATATAAATCCAAAATTAAGTTCCCCTAGAAGTCTAGCCGTTATGACTGGTTTCACAAGGTTTATAATTCCGAATGCTCCCCCTTGTAGTACCACGAACAATCCAAGAATAAGAGGGTTCTTTTCTGAGTAATACAGCAGCCCGCTAGCACAAACTAAAGCAACACAGCTAAATGAGGCGACTCGAATAATCTCAAATTCTTTTTGGAGATATTTTTCTATGGCCAACAAAGCGATTCGGCCCCCAACTTGCATTGGCCCCATTGCTGAAGCCATCAAAACAGCCGAGGTAGAAGAAACTCCCTTGTTTTCAAACAAAGGAAGGATCTGACTGATTAGCATTATGTGATTTAGTGCAAAGGTCGTGAAGAGAATGCTTAATCCCCAGAAGATGGGCTTTACGATCAACCCTCGAAAGAAGCTGACAAGACTCTTTGATTCAGAAAAAATCCCTGCTGCTAAAGGCTTTACCTTTGTATCCGCTGAGATTCCAATCCAGAAAAGTGGTGCTGCCAAAAAGCACAGTAGAACACCAAACACATAAAAACTAGTTTCCCAATTAAAAACACTAGAAATTAATGCAGACAAAATGAAACTGAAAGTTATCGAAAAGCCTGCAAAAAGGGTGACCATTACAATGGGTTCTTTGGCCTGAGAAGAGTAATGTCTCGTAAGAATAGCAAAACACGGATCATAAAGGCACGCCCCCATAGCAATGCCCACTACAGCCCACAAAATATAAAATTCCTCCAAGGAACTAACCATAGGCATAAACAAAAGGGAAACTCCTCCTAACACTACCCCTCCCGACATCAATTCCCGGCCAAGTCCTTTGTCAATTAATTTCCCGGACCCTATCCCAGTAATCGCAGACACAATCAAGGCAATCATGAGTCCTCCAGACAATTCGGATATGCTCCAATCAAAATGTAATTTCCACCGGATCAGAGAGGCGGGAAACAAATAGAAAAGACCCGCCCACGCGAGAGTTTCACCTAGTGAAACAGCCCAAAGTCGAGGATTCGACCATACGGTTGATTTAACTTCATAGTGCTGCATAAAAAGACGCCTGTTTAGAACTACGTCAAATATATCACTGGTGGAACCCTTATGTTTCTGCAGAATTAAAAAATGATTTATAGAAGAGACGCTAGTGATACTATGCGCAATATCAAAGTAAGGAGCAGTACGATGAACGATCTAATTTATGGATCCGCAACCAAAATAGCGAGTGAAATCAGACAAAAAAATGTTTCCTGCCTAGAAGTAATTGAGATGCATTTAAAGCGCATCGAGGTTGTGAACCCTGCACTCAATGCAGTGGTCCAATTGTGTTCTGAAAGAGCACTCGCTGAGGCGAAAGCGGCAGATGTGAAAATATCAAGAAAAGAAAATATCGGCCCATTGCATGGAGTCCCTATGACTCTAAAAGATTCGTTGGACACAGCCGAAGTCGTATCGACAGGAGGAACAAAAGGGCGACTCAACTTTATTCCAGATAATGATTCAACTGTCACGTCCAGATTAAGGAATGCTGGAGCCATACTTTTAGGGAAAACAAATACTCCTGAGTTCACTTTGGCTGGAGAAACGGACAAT
>VFFY01000041.1 GCA_009392675.1 SAR202 cluster bacterium
AAAGGAACGTTTTGACCTTGCTTCAATACCTCAACACTTCTCTGTCCTCTTTCCAGTTGCCTGCGAGTCGACACGTCAAGATCGTCGGTCCCAAATTGAGCAAAAGTTACAAGCTCCCTGTATTGTGCTAGCTCAAGTCTCAGCTGACCCGCCACTGCTCTCATTGCCTTAGTTTGGGCTGCACTACCTACACGGGACACTGAAACTCCAACGTTGACAGCTGGCCGAATCCCAGAGTTAAACAACTCCGGCTCCAAGTATATTTGTCCATCTGTAATGGATATGACATTAGTGGGGACATAGGCTGAAACGTCTCCAGCCTGGGTTTCAATTACTGGTAAGGCCGTTATCGATCCACCACCATGGGCGTCATCCATCTTTGCAGCCCTTTCTAACAATCTACTATGAAGATAAAAAACATCCCCAGGATACGCTTCTCGACCAGGTGGCCGCCTCAGCAGTAACGACATCTGCCTATAGGCCCAAGCGTGTTTGGACAAGTCGTCATAGACTATCAGGACATCCTTACCTTGAGCCATGAAATATTCAGCCATGGCGCATCCTGTATAGGGGGCTAAATATTGAGCCGGAGCTGGATCAGATGCGTTAGCTGCGACAACAATTGTGTGTTCCATTGCGCCCTGTTGTTCCAGGATTCCGACTATCTGAGCGACCTTACCCACCTTCTGGCCAACGGCAACATAGACGCAAATCATGTCTCCACCCTTCTGGTTGATAATTGCGTCGATACATATAGCTGTTTTACCTGTTGTACGGTCTCCAATAATCAACTCTCGTTGCCCACGTCCAATAGGTATCATTGCATCCACAGCCTTGATGCCTGTCTGCACAGGGGTGTCAACAGACTTCCTTATCGCTACGTTAGGGGCCACAATTTCCACTTCTCTAGTCTCATCAGTGTCAACCGGACCTTTTCCATCGATTGCGTTACCAATCCCATCAACCACCCTCCCTAAAAGTCCTTCCCCAACGGGAACCTGCATTACTCTTCCAGTTCCCCTAACCTCGGTACCTTCGCTGATCGCTGATGGATCACCTAGAATCACGATACCAACACTGTCTTCCTCCAAGTTCAGAGCCATTCCGGCCACTCCTCCCTCGAATTCCACCAACTCGTTGTAGGCAACACCGGACAAACCATGTACCCGGGCAATACCATCTCCTACTTCTATCACCGTGCCTACGTCAACCATACCGAGATCGGTACCGAATCCCTCTATTTGTTTCTTTATTACCGATGCTATGTCCTGTCCTCTGACAGCCATATCACCCTCCGTTTTATGGGATTAACCCGCTTATTTTGTTTTTTGAACGTATTAACCTAAATTCAGGCGCCCCTAATGAGCTCTCTCCGCATATCTTCCAATTGAGTCTTAACACTGCCGTCTAGCAATCTATCTCCTACTCTAGCTAGGTAGCCGCCAAGTATGGACTCATCAACATAAGTTGTGACCGACAGTTCCTTCCCTACCATCTGGGCCAGTTTATCCACTATGTCTTTTTCTTCCCCTTCAGTGAGTTTAACTGCAGATATAATCTCTGCTCGTTCTATTCCTTTTTCTGAATCTACCAATTCCTGAAAAGCATCTGCAATACCGGAAAGGGAAGCTACAGAGTTCCGAGTAGCCAGCAAAGAAATCAAATTCAATGGCAAGTCTGATATGGACTCAGAAAAGGCTTCTCTAATTACCTCTATTTTCTTTGCATTTTCGATTTTTGGGGAGTCTATAAACGCGATGAAATCGGGATTTCTGGAGGAATTTGCCAGTACTTCTAGATCCGCAAGCCATTGATCTTGATCGCCGTTCTCTTCGGCAATCAAAAATAACGCTTGAGCATATCTTCTTGCTGACAAAGTCATACTTAGTTATTCCTTGACCCTTCTTCGTTCAAAACACCTTCTATGAGAGCACGGTGTCCTTCTTCATCGAGTGAAGTTTTCACGACCTTTTCTGCAGCTGTAATAGCCAACCCTGCAAACTCTTTACGAAGCTCCTCTATTGCGGCATCTCTCTCTCTCTGGATGTTGGATTCCGCCCTAGATCTCTCTGACTCTAGCTCTTCTTTTATTTTAGCCATCTCCTCTTCCCTAAACCTGTCGGCAGTCTCTCTTGCTTGAGTAACCAATTTTTGCCCTTCAGATCTGGCTTCCTGAAGTTGCTCTTGAATAGCTTCCTCTGATTTGGCTGCCTCTTCCTTTGCCTTTTCCGCAGCTTCCAATCCAGCTGTGATTTTTTCTGCCCTTTGATCCAACATAGCCACCAAAGGTTTATATAAAACCTTTGACAATATGACGAACAATATTACAAAACTGATAATTTGTGTTATCAGCCCTGGCAGATTTATTCCAAGATCTCCCATACCGAACTCCTATTTATGAAGTACTCGTCGGCACCCATATTCCAATGGCCATCAAGGTGCTAAATGAGACCTAACCTTTAGACAAATTTAATTATGATAGCAACAACTAGAGCATAAATAGCAATAGCTTCCGTGAACGCAATAGCCAAAATCATGTTCTGTTGTATCTGAGCACCGGCTTCAGGATTACGGCCCAAAGCTTCCATGGCCTTTGAGGCAAGCATACCAATACCGATCCCGGGACCGATAGCTCCAAGTCCGATCGCGAGACCGGCGCCTATGTTCATTGCTGCCTTTGCTATATCTCCTTCCATTTCAAACTCCTTAAATTTTGATTACGTTTTTATTTTCACCGAAACAGTTTCAATTAATGTTTCAGTGATGATCTCCATCATCGTGACTTATGCTTGCCATGGATGCAAAAACTAGAGTAAGCATTGCAAACACAAAGGCTTGTATTAATCCAACGAACAATTCCAAGCCTAAGAATGGAATTATTCCTACTAATGGCAACAAGAATGCCATAGCCATGAGAAGAACCTCACCAGCAAATATATTGCCGAATAACCTAAAAGTGAAACTGATTACTCTCCCTAATTCACTTATGAGTTCCAGAATACCTACAAAGAATCCAATTGGCCCCGATTTAAAGCTTATAAACTTTCCCGCATGACCAAAAAATCCCAGGATACTAAATCCCCAAAAATGGACCATTACCATTGCAATAAGGGCAATCGCTAAAGACATATTTAGATCCGTATTGGCGCTCCTCAAAAAAGGAACTAAATGACCTGCTCTTTTTCCCTCACCCACATTGCCATCTTTTTCTTCATATTGAGAAAATGTAAGTTCCTCTTCCAGAGATCCTGGTGACAAGGCCGCTAAAGGTATAGATTTATAATCTCGAAACACGTGTAACTTGACCGGGCCCAAATGCGCTGTTTCCTTGAGATAGGCCAACTGTTCATCGAGATCGGCCAACTTATCATCCGCT
>VFFY01000042.1 GCA_009392675.1 SAR202 cluster bacterium
ATATTGAAGGCTTTTGACAAGGTTGGGGCAGCCTGCAAATTACATGGCAAATTCATGGGCACCGCAGTAAATCCAGGAGAACCGATGAGTATGGCGGTAGCAAGAGGAGCCACTTGGCTCAACTGTTGCCATGACGTAACTGCTCTCACAACCGGCTATGAGTCTGCCATGGTAAAAACAGACCAAATCGTGGCTTCCACCAATCTGATCTAGGAAAGATTCACCGAGCCTCCATAATCTGACTTGGCTTTTTCGATAGCACGGATCCGACCGTCCATAAGAACATCCACCCTGTCTTTGGCCCACTGGTTTGAAATTTCCAATCCTGTGACGGAACCTTGAAATTGAGGCATCACATATCTCGCTAGGAGCTCATAGCTACGGAGAATACTGTCACGGGGAGCCCAATCGACGGTCTGCACCAGGAATCCACCGAATCCGCCACTCTCTCGGGCCAAATTATTAATACCTTCAATACAATCATCAGGGGTTCCGACTATCCAAAATCCGTTATCAGACATCCAATCGACGACTTGATCCCTAGGTCCTTCGAATACTGGTTTCCTCCCATTAGTACCTTCAGAATAATCCCTTAAGAAGCCTGCAGCCCCTTCTCTGGCTTGCTCTCGGGCCTTCTCTCTGGTTTCAGCCAGATGTACCGGTACCACCAATCGCCAATCCTCCCTTTTTACAACTTTCCCATGTTGTTCCGCTGACTCCTCTGCTATATCCCATAACTTCCCGTAGTCTGCGCGGTCAGCCAGGGGATCCCTTGGTACGGTGATAGTTAAAACTGAAGCACCGTGTTTACCGGCTAGCTGAACCCCAGAAGGAGATTGGATGGATGCAACAGCGATTGGCATATGTGGCCTCTGATAAGGTCTGAGCTGCAGCAAAGCCTCATTTAATTCGAACCAATCACTTTTATATGTGATTGGTTCGAATTCTGTAAATAACCTCAATATAACCCCCAGGGCCTCATCCATCTTTTCTCTCTGGGTTGTAGGATCTATACCCATCATATAGGCATCTGTAGGCAAAGCTCCTGGACCCACACCAAACATGACTCTACCTCTAGTCATATGATCCAATTGGACCATTCTATTGGCAACCATAAAAGGATGATGATAAGGAAGACTTACAACCCCAGTACCGAGATTTATACGCCTGGTTCTTTCTGCTACTGCAGCTATGAATAGCTCAGGAGATGAAATAGTTTCCCAGCCTGCACTGTGATGTTCTCCTATCCATGCCTCATCATATCCCAGCTTATCCAACCATTGAATCAGCTCCATATCCCTCTCTATGGCCAAAGTCGGATTTTCACCCACCTTATGGAAAGGACCCAAAAATATACCGAACTTCATCTTTTCAGGTAGACTCATATCACATATCCTTCGCACTTCATTAATCTTGAAATTTCATAATATATGAGATCATATGGGAGTGCCTTAATCATGACAAATAAATCAACGCATCGTTTTTTAATGACGGGTGTGCTGGTTTTAAAAGATCTCCAAGAATAATTTTTGAAACCTAATTTTTTTTACGGCTGGTGGATTGCATTAACTGCTTTGCTGGTGAATGCAGTGATTTCTGCACCTGCATTTGGGGCAACAGGGCTTTGGATAGACTCCCTGGAGACTGAATTTGGGTGGAGCCGTACTCAACTATCTATCGCTTTTTCACTAGGCCAACTTGAAGGAAGTGTGGCCGCTCCTTTTGTTGGCTACTTAATCGACAAAATTGGTGGTAAAAAAGTAGCCTGCATTGGGGCAATCGCTTCATCGGTGGGATTCCTATGTTTGAGTCAAACAGTCCCAATAACTGAATCCAGGGAAAATTGGCTCGACCCGGCTATATTTTATATCTCATACGTCACAATAATGTTCGGCGTAACTTTAGGTGGTTGGATACCGATGACTGTGATCATAAACAATTGGTTTACCAAACACAGAAGCCTAGCTATGTCGATCGGGTCTGTTGGTTTCTCAGTCGGTACCTTCGCCATCGTTCCCTTTTTGGCCATCCTCATTGAGTCGGAAAATGTCGGCTGGAAAACAACAGCGCTAGGGCTTACCCTATTTTTTCCTCTCTTGATCATTCCCATCACAAAAATAATTAAAAACACTCCAGAGGAGATAGGAGAGGTTCCCGATGGAATAAAAGCTACATTGACTGTCGACAACATTCCAGATCAATCAGTGCAGATAGCATCCAATGATTTTTCTTTGAAAGATGCTTTAAAAGAAAAAGTGTTTTGGTACATAGCGATCGGCCACGGAGCTTCTGCAATGCTTACTTCCACCATGATGGTTCACTTGATCTTGGCATTTAAACATCAGGGCATAAGTCTACAAACAGCGGCATTCATTTGGGGACTGGCTATGGGTATCGGCGGGGTGTCACAAATCTTAGGTGGGTTTTTAGGGGACAGGACAAAAAAGCATGTTGCTGTTTGTGTTTTTGGTTGTATCCAGGCCATCGGAGTCTCCCTTGCTGTCTTGGTCACAAACACGGGAACGGCATTAATATTTGCAATTGTCTATGGGATAGGGTTTGGGGCTCGTGCCCCAATAACTACTTCTATGAGAGGTGATTATTTTGGTCGTAAGGCGTTCGGCAAAATAATGGGGGTTTCTGCCATGTCTATGATGCTTATGACTATGTTTGGCCCAATTTTTGCAGGAAGGCTTTTTGACCTCCAGGGAAACTATCAAAATGGATTCTTGATCTTAGCCTGTATCGGTTTCATAGGAAGTCTAATTTTCCTATTAGCAAAAAGGCCGGTCCCCTCAAAAGCGAAATAGACAATACCAAGGAATATATTTGTGTTTTGGAGCATCTTTATTCATTATAATTGTATATTAACACAAATAAAGATGTGGAACATTTAAAATCCAGATAACCCTTGATAGCGCAGATACTTTAGATGGAATTTTGCCATTTTTCACCCAGTTAAAGATGTTCTCAATAAGCCGAAACAGAAGGGAAGCAATGCAAACTTTTATGCCTTATGCTGACTTTGAGAAAAGCGCTAAATGCCTAGATTACAAGAGGCTTGGGAAACAGCAAGTCGAAGCTATGCAAATACATCGAATAGTTTCTGGTCCTCGTGCTAAGGGAGGGTGGTTAAATCATCCTGCTATCAAAATGTGGTCCAATCAAGAGGATGCCTTAGCTGCCTATCGTAACGCTATGTTGTATGAATGGATGTACAGAGGTTATATAAATAATATGCCCAAACTACC
>VFFY01000043.1 GCA_009392675.1 SAR202 cluster bacterium
CCATTTAATTTTCTGGGCTTTGGAAACTCGTCCGTGAAGTTCCGGTACAACAGAGTGGAAATAGTTTTCCAAGCCCTATATCGAAGGAGTGTCTCTTTCCATAATAACTTTTTCTCCAAAATCTTTTATCAGTTCGCGAGCAGATTTTGAGTCTACAACTGAAAGAGCGACGTTGTTCACACCAATCGATTCAAGATGATCCAGTTTATCGTTAATTTCTTTTCCCGTTCCTGTTAACGTTCGTGCAATGAGATCATTTGATATAAATTTTTCTTCTCCTTCTTTCAGATAAACGTAATGTCCTTCATGAACATCCAGATATCTTCTGTCTGCCAAAGTGGATGGTGTTTTTTTGTCCCCGTATTCCATGATGTAATTGTTGTAATCTTTGGCAATTGAAGAATTGGACATTCCTAGATTGGAACCCGGGCCAAAAGTGCTTTCCCACATAGCATGAACACCAGGTAATAACGTAGGTCCGACATTTTCTATCACTCTCTGGCTGGAGATATTTTCACCCTCACGAAGAACACATGTTGAAGTCAACACTGTCACATACGGTTTTGTATCCGTACCTCCAAATTGATCGAATGAATTACCGGTTCTTCTCGCACTTTTCATGATGTTGGGAAGGCCTTCAGGGACGTTTAAAGAACGCCCTGTAGTGATCCAGCCGTCAGATATTTCTCCTACAATTTCTTGCCCTCTTGGACCGTTTGCAGCGACCATTACTGGGATGGGATCTTCTATATTGAAGAAATCGTCACGTCCAGAGTTTTTCTTACTATGTATTAGCCGTATCCACCTTTCTCGATCTCCCTCTTTGAATAGGACATCTTTTCCAGCCAACAAATCTTTTAATTGAGATACATAAGTTGTAAATTCTTTCAACTTCAGAGCAGGTAAACCCATAGTATTCCTACCTGTATAACCTGTACCAATTCCCACTATTACCCTTCCTGGTGCGAGTTTGTTTATAGTGGCTGCCGCGGCAGCTGTTACGGGCGCGATACGATTGCTTGGGATTGCAACCAAGGTACCTAGTTTTATCTTTTCTGTATTTTCTGCCGCCAGTGCCATTGTTGCCCATACGTCTGAGTAAATAAGTTGAGAATCAAAAAACCACGCGTGGGTAAACCCGGCTTTTTCAGCGGCCTGGACATCTTTCCATGCATTTATGTATGAAGGAATCGCTATTCCATAGTCCATATCAATACCTACTCTATAACTCAAGGTGATTAATTTATTGAAATTCTTTTAAGCAAATGCAGATTAAATGGTTTGTAAGTTTTTAGCCAACCTTTCAATCCCAAGATGCCAGGGGATTATCCGAAATATGACAGGTTCACTGAACTGCTTTGCTCGTTGGTCGATTGTCACCAGAGATTTATCTGGAATAACTCCATTTATTTTAGCCAGCGTGTTCAGGCGTCCTTTCGGGAGACTTTAATTTTGTGAAAGCTAATACGATTGCTGAAAATATCATTAAGGAAGCTACATAGTAAAAGACAGAATCCATTGAATAGGTATCGTATAGATAACCAGCTATTATCGGAGAAATAGCGCTTAGCCCGAATCTTGCAAATGAGAGAGCACCTAATGTTGTAGTCGCAACTCCACTTCCAACGATATCAAGTGCGGACGCTGTTAGTATCGGTTGGTCACTGTAGAAGAAAGCTCCCAGCAATACCAGTAGTATTATGAGTGGGACTCCTTCACCAAAACTGGCCATCAATAAAACTATTATGGCGTCAAAAAGCATCCCAGGGACTAGGACTATTTTTCGACCGAATTTATCTGAGAGATATCCCATAAGTGGGGTAAACACTATGCCTGCAGCTACTAGCAATCCGAAATATAGCCCCCTTCTGAAATCGGTTAGTCCCAAGTCATTAGATAAATATGACGGTAAAAAGGTGATTAAGGCTATAAATGCCATTGCCCGTATACCACCCGCAAATGTAATTACCCAAATAAGCGGATTTTTTAAAATGGCTTTGGTCTGGCCCATTCGGTCCTGACCAGAATTAGATTCCTCTTCATCTGAAACTGCACGGCCAATATTTTTAAACGCCCAGTAAACGAGGAAGGCTATAAATATAGGAACAGCAGCATAAATGCTTAGGATGTCTTGCCATGCTAGATAACCAAGTAAGAAGCCTGTAGCAACGGGGCTGATTGCATCTCCAATATTTCCTCCTATGCCGTGAAAGGATAGGGCTGTACCTCTCCTATGGGAGTAATGATGAGAAAGAGAAGCCATGGCCGGGAGGTGCCAAAGAGATGCTGCCACGGCGACAATTGCTACCCCAAAAAGGAGTAATGGAAATCCAGGTGCTTGCCCTACGATAAGCCAACCTAGTCCGAATCCAGCCATGCACAAAGCCAGAATTAACCCCCAGTATTTTCTCAATGCGTCTGCAATTATTCCGCCGGGGAGGGTTATCAGTCCTGAAACCAATTCCCTGACTGTTGATATGGAACCAACGCCGACTTTTGACAATCCAAAAGTAGCTTCGACCTCTGGTAACAAGACTATGAATGACTGCAGGAACCAATGAAAAACCCCATGGCCACTGGTTAAACCAGCAATAATAAAATTTCCACTCCCACGAATTCCTGAAGAAGGATCATTATGAGCATGATGCCCTGGGTGGTCCTGGTCTTGGTCGTTGTCTTCGTGATGGTGATCTACCATGAGTAATATCCTTGATATAAGTATCAGCCAACGGACGGATTATAGGTTGTTAACTGTAAAGAAAACTATTCTTAAACGTGTGGGTAGGAATATATATCATCTAAGAATTGTTTGCTAAGAGACGTTAGTCAGGTAGGCTCGCAGGATTGACCCAGAGCTGTAAAAAGCAGAGCAATTGTTCCAGCTAGTATGTGTATTGGTAGTAGAATTTGCATCATCTACCCAGAAAGCCTTTTTATGCAGAACAAAATGCAATTAAGTTATCCATCTGAATGAATCGTAACCCTGCCCTTGATTCACATCTGATACTCCCTTTATGAGGTCTAAACGAGCCGTTATTACCCTTATCCATAACTCTTTGAATGGGTGTTTTTCTCCTTGATAAATGAGATATTCTCTGACTTTTTGTTCTTCAATGGTTTATGTTGGATAAGCCTTCAGTGTAAACTCAAATTGGTTCCTGTTAATGAAGTGGCCTATTTGCAAGTATTGCAATATTAAAACAATATTGTCACGAGAGAATTACGCAGTTATATTTACACTACAGTCCCCACATTAAAAGGCAATCCAGTGACAACCTCCAATGCCACTTTATTTTACATACACGACCCTATGTGCAGCTGGTGCTGGGGTTTTAGACCCGTATGGCAGCAACTCGAACAACAGCTAAGCACCACGGTAAAGATTGTCTATATAGTTGGGGGATTGGCAGCCGATTCAGACCAACCCATGGCCATGGCCATGCAACAGGCGTTAGCAGCCACCTGGCAACGCATCCAACAACAAATACCAGGCATCGAATTTAATTATGATTTTTGGCGTCATAACAGTAAAACACAACCAAGGCGCTCCACCTATCCATCCTGTCGGGCCGTGTTAGCCGCCAAAATACAAGACCCAGAATTAGAAAAGGCTATGATCCTGAGCATCCAACAGGCCTACTTCCTTCACACCAAAAACCCCTCAAACATAGATATTCTTACAGACATCGCAACAAGTATAGGGCTCAAACCAGAACAATTCAGGCATGACATGGCTAGCCAAACTGTGGAAATGCAGCTGCAAGAACAACTACAACTAGCTGGCAGACTTTCAGTCCAGGGCTTCCCTAGCTTAGTGTTGAGCAAGGGGGACAGGCTGCATGCTATCCCACTGGACTATAATAATAGCCATACCATGCAGCAGGCGATTGTTGATATTACCCGTCCAGTTGAGTAACCCCTATGACACACACTGCACACCCAAACTTGGTTCTCCCGGAACCACTCTTCCCCGTTGCGTTGTCGCATCTTCTCTATGAATTGTTGGTGAGTCAGTCCATCTACTAGCCCGTCCTGCTCGTTCTGCCTTTTCTGCTGTCTGTCTGGCAAGTTGTTTTTCTGCATCAAAGTCCCCTATATGGTTAGGAATCTTCCTCATAATTCTGTTGTTCTGAACGTGCTTCCTGTGGTTGTCTCAATTGCTGTCCCTGTCGAAAATTTTTAGGCATCATGATGAGTCCTGTAGTGGGCATATGAGAAGACTCCGTCACAATCTTCACTAACAGCCTTAGCCCTTATTCATATATCCTTAAAAATTGGTGACCTTTTTGTGACCATGCACATTTAGGTGTTTTCTCTCTTGTACTGAAAATTCCGTAGCTTTATATTTAAGGCACGTTAAGGACAGACATGAAAAAGCTAACGTTAGTCCGATGGTTGATATTAGTGGTCGCGATTACCTCAATTTATGCCTGTGGTAACGCGGTCGGGAAAGCAACGGGACAAATCGATGAACCGACGCCTTCAAAAAATAGTAGTCGTGATATAAACATCGATGCCACAGTTGAAGCCAAGTTAGCATTAATTGCAGTAGAATCCACCGCAGAAGCCAAATTATCTGAAAGGCCCGCAAATACTCCAACGCCCACGTTGGCCCCACTCAATACAATCACACTTTCGCCATTACCCACCTTAATCCCATTGCCTACATACACTCCTCTACCTACCTATACGCCGCTACCTACTTACACACCAATACCAGCAAACACACCACCACCTACCCAGACGTCTATTCCCACTATTACAGCAACTCCGACTCCTATTCTGACACCCCCTCTGACTCCTATTCTGACACCCACTCCGACTCCTACTCTGACACCCACTCCGACTCCTACTCTGACA
>VFFY01000044.1 GCA_009392675.1 SAR202 cluster bacterium
TCATTTTCATGTCCGTGGCGGTATTGTTCAGATGTCGGCAATCAGTGGAATTGAAATTGCACTGTGAGATATAAAAGGCCAAGCTCTCGGCGTACCCGTATATGAGCTCTTAGGCGGAAAAATAAGAGATAGAATTTGGACCTATGGCAGATGGGATGGCTTAACCCCTGAAGCAGCAGTAGAGAATGCCCTGTTCCACGTGGAACAGGGCATTACAGCCTTGAAGGGTGATCCCTTTGAGCATCGGGGCATATTTATTGATAAGAAATCAGAGGATCTAGCAATATCAAAAATGCGATCGGTGAGGGAAGCTGTTCGAGATGAAGTAGAACTTTTTGTTGAAGTACATGGAAGGTTGGCGCCCTCTGATGCCATCAGGGTAGCCAATAGGTTGGAAGAATTTAGACCTTTCTTTTATGAGGAACCCGTGCCACCTCAAAATTTGGAAGCCCTCAAGAAGGTCGCTGATAATGTGAATATCCCGATTGCCACTGGGGAAAGGCTTCTGACCAAATTTGATTTTGCAGATTTATTGCCTCTGCATGCCGTAGACCTGATACAACCAGATGTTGTTCAGGCAGGGGGTATTCTTGAGCTCAAAAAAATTGCGGCCATGACGGAGGCTTATTACGTAGGCTTTCAACCACATAATCCGTACGGCCCTTTTTGTACAATTGCTGCACTTCATTTGGATGCATGCACTCCAAATTTCTTGATTCAAGAAGGTGGTATTCATCCTTGGTTTCAGGATGCAACGACTGGCAATTTCCCAATCAAAAAAATGGCTACTTTGGTGTACCTACAGGCATAGGTTTAGGTGTAGCGATGAATGAAGATTGGTTGAAGGCAAATCCCTTGAGCGATAATGCGTATCCTTGGAGACCTAATTTGGGTGCCAATCCGTCACGTCAAGATGTGTTTTGGTCTTAAACGATAAATCTTTTTCCCCATATTTGGTTGCGATTTTTAACCTCAGATTTGGATATAATGCCACTGGAAGCTTATTTGCAATTGGGGTTGCAACTAGAAAATGACAGAAAGGGAGAAAATGACTATGGTTTCACAGCTACGCATTTACACTATTAACCGAGGCATGATGGACTCTTGGCTCAACCTGTTCCATAAACATCTTAAGCCTAACCATGAGAAGTATGGTATACCGATCGAGTCCAGTTGGGTTAACACTGATCGGACAGAGTTCATATGGGTGCGAAGCTTCGATAATGTGGAGGTGATTCAAGCTAAAGAGGATGAGTATTATTCGTCACCCGAGCGTATTGCGTTGGGAGACCAACCGAAAGTCCATATTGCCAAAACCGAGGTCCGAGTCGTAGAGCCCACTAACTCCTAGGTTCAAATTTCCCACGAATATCTAATTAAGCCTAGGATTTTGAACAATACGAGCAGGAGAAGTGGTTTTGGCAGTTACAGCAGTAGATATAAAAAGTCGTGTCGAATTTAATTCAGGGACTTCTTGGGGTGAATTTGGACCCTATGAAAGGATAGATGGAGTAGTGGAGTTTGGGGTTGATCCAGATAATACTGCCAATTCCGGAATAATTGATTTGCAACATTCCCCGGTGGATAGTGCTGGTTTAGTAAATTTCAGCTCTGATTTTGTTTTATTGACACCATCAACCAGGGAATCTTCTCGTCTTCTTGTGGATGTTGTTAATAGGGGAAGGAAAAGAGCGATATCTGATTTTAATATGGCATCTCCTAACTTGACTCCGTCGTCCACCATCGAGCCTGGAGACGGGTTTCTTTTTGAGCGTGGTTACACTGTGGTATCGATTGGCTGGCAGTATGATGTGTATCGTAGTGGGTCTCTACTCGGGATGGACCCACCACCAGTTGAACTTGATGGAAAACCTGTTGAAGGTACCAACTTGGTGGAAATTCGGCCGAATGAAAGAATCAAAAGTTCCCTACTTGCTAACCGGGCCCATAAACCCTATCCCGCTAGTTCGACCAACAATGCTAAAGACATAATGTATGTTAAAGATTGGGAGGATGGGCCGCAGGAAGAAATACCTAGAACCGAATGGTCTTTTTCTAAAGAACAAAATGGAACTGTTGTTCCCGATGCCGAGTATGTATATATGGAATCTGGATTTTGCCCAGGTAGAATTTATAGCGTTGTATATGAGGCATCAAAGGCAGTCGTTTCTGGATCCACCTTGATGTCTATTCGAGATATTGGTTCCTGGATCAAATATGGCGGTGTGAACTCACCACTAAAAAGTCGACCTACATATGCCTATGCCTATGGAATATCTCAAACGGGAAGACTTTTGAGACATTATTTATATTCAGGTATGAATTTAGATGAAAAGGGACGCCAGGTATATGATGGACTTCTGCCTCATGTGGCTGGTGGTAGACGTGGGGATTTCAATCACAGATTTGCACAACCCTCACAACAATCTTCTCCTGGATTCGGCCATATGTATCCTTTTGCAGATGAACCTACAGAGGATCCGTATGGGAGGAAATTGGAAGGACTTCAAGACAGACAGAAAACCCTTGGTGGACTGCCAAAGGTTATTTATACCAATACCTCGGCGGAATATTGGAGGGGTGATGCCTCGTTATCTCATGTTGATCTGAGAGGTCGCCAGGATCTTGATTTCCCTCAAAATATTAGAAGTTACCTATTCTCAGGAACACAACATGTACCAAGGGAGCTTCCCCAAATGAAAGATCCCGGTCCGGACGGATCACTCGGACTTTATGGTTTCAATGTAGTTGACTTCCGACCCCTTCTTAGATCAGCACTTTGCAACCTAGTGTCTTGGGTGGAAGAGGGCCTTGAACCACCAAAAAGTAAGGTGCCAAGGCTTGATGATGGTACTGCTAGCACCATTCCTGATGTTCTAGAGGTATTCACAGGAGCGCTTGGATTAAAGATTCCAGATCCCTCTCAAATGTGGCGCCTTAGGGAAATGGATATGGGTTTACGAGAAGATACTGGCATAGCCGCATATCCAATAAAGGAAGGCAGGGAGTATCCTAGATTTGTTTCATCAGTGGATAAGGACGGGAACGAAGTTGCTGGTATTCGAATGCCTGATATATCGGTTCCAGTTGGCACACATACGGGCTGGAATCCTCGCGACCCATCAACAGGAGCCCCTGATCAGATTATTTCAATGGTTGGATTCACAAATTATTTTCCGGCCACTGGGAAATCTTTTAGGCTCCATGATGATTTAAGAAATTCAAATAATGACAGGTATTTGTCAAAAGAAAATTATTTGGAAATGGTTTCTAAAGCCGCAGAGAAATTGGTTAAGGAAAGATATCTAATTAAGGAAGACATTGATGTGGTGCTGCAAAAATGTGGCCAAAGGTATGGCGAGGCCATTTCTAGAGGGAATCAAGTTTAAGTAGCTAACATGTTGGTATTACATCAAATAGGTATTAAATTCCGATGAACGAATTTTAACTAAGCGAAGCGCCTGTTGCATCGGTGTATATGCTGTAAATTGAGCGACTTGCTGTAATAAATAAACGATTGCGTTTGTGTCCCCCAAATGTAAGATTGGACGGTACTTCCGGTAAATATATCCTACCAATCAAGGCGGATGAATCGTTATATATCGTTATAGAATTAGTTCCTCGCTGAGCAGATGCCCACAGATTTCCGTCAGTATCACAGCGCATACCGTCTGTGGAATCCTCACCTGTCTCTGTAAAAATTTTTCCTTCCGCTAAGCTGTCGCCATTGTTTGATACTTGATAAACATAAATAGCATTAGGGTTATTTGAGCCAGAATCCGATACATAAACGTGCGTGAAGTCTGGTGAGAAACAAAGTCCGTTGGGACGAACAAGACCTGTTGCTTTTACTTCTACTGCTCCTGATGAAGGGTCAATTCTATATACTGCGGTTGGTAATTCAGGTTCAGATCGGTCTCCTTCATAATTATTTAAAATCCCATATCCGGGGTCCGTAAACCAAATTGCACCATCTTTATGAATCGCAACATCATTAGGGGCATTTAGTTTTGAATTTCTGAAGGAGTCTGCAATTATGGTGATTGACCCGTCAAATTCTGTTCTAGTGACCCTTCTAGTTAAATGCTCGCAAGTGATGAGCCTACCCAAGTTGTCTCTTGCGTTGCCGTTAGCGTTATAGGACGGATTACGATATTCACTAACAATTCCGGTTTCTTCCGTCCATCTAAGGATTCTATTATTTGGTATATCGCTGAACAGAAGATATCTTCCATCACCAAACCACGCTGGTCCTTCGGTCCATCTAGAGCCTGTATAAAGGCGTTCCATTCCAGCATTTCCGAGAACATAGCGTTTGAAACTTTCGTCTATCACCTCTACAAATGGTTCTGGATACGGGGTGGTATCTTTTTCCCAATTTCTTACGGTACTATTTATATTCATGAAATTGAATTCCTTATGTATAGGTCAATCATGAGACTGTGGGTAGTAAATTTTTTAGTAGAGACTAATTCCAAAGGGAATAAAAAAATATTCAGGACAGTCTTATTTTATCCAAATAACTGACCTCGGCAAGTTTATTACACAGAACAGGTAGGTTGAAGTATTTTGAATAAGTCGAGAAGCGAGACACCGAAATTTTATTATGGTTGGTTGGTTCTTGCCGTATGCTTCTTTATTGTGATGTGTTCATCCGGTGTTCGGTCCAGTATGGGTGTTTTTATAACCCCAATGGAGGCGGATATGCAGTGGGCTCGAAACGATATTACCAGGGTACTTTCTTTGGGAATATTTGTGGGGGCTCTGTCTTTTATAGTGATGGGCTATCTTTATGATAAATATGGTGGTCGAAGGGTGATATCGGCTGCTCTAATAATGGTCGGGATATCTGTTTTTTTACTAAGCCGGGTCAACTCCATTTTTGGATTTATTTTGATATACGGGATACTTGGGAGTTTTGCATCTAGTGGTGCTTCTTTTGTAACTATTCACTCATTACTGGCAAAATGGTTCTACAGACGAAGAGGCTTAGCTATGAGCCTGTCTGCTGCCGGAGGGTCTATCGGTCCTTTGTTGTTTGCACCATTTTGTGCGTTTCTGATAGAAGCTTTTGATTGGAGGATCGCATTTTTATTCATAGGTGGAATGGTTTTGTTTATGGGAGCTCCTTTGGCGGCTCTTTTCCTAAGAGATGATCCACTAGGTCAGATTCCAGATAGTGAAAGGGATGAAACCGGAATTCAAGATAAAGAAGAAGTGCAGGTGGAAACGGAAGGACCATTATTTACCAGTCGCTGGAAGCAGGCTTTATCCACTTCCCCTTTCTGGCAGTTATCTGCCGCTTATCTTGTTTGTGGTATTACCACTAACATCATTTCCGTACATTTTGTTCCATTTGCTGAAGATCAAGGAGTACCTAAGATAACCGCTGCCACGATTTTTGGGATAATGATGGGGTTAAATTCTGTGGGGGTCATTTCTGCAGGAGTACTGTCGCAAAAATTCAGTCAACATAGGGTGTTAGGTTTTACATATGCATTGCGGGGAATTGCTTATTTGGCCTTGTTAACGATAGGCGGAACAACTGGAATGTGGGCGTTTGCCTTAATAGCTGGAATGTCGTGGATAGCCACCGCTTCAGTAACTTCTTCCCTCGTGGCAGATATATACGGGGTAAGAAATTTAGGAACATTGAACGGCATGTCTAACATGGTTCACCAGATTGGAGGCGCATTATCGGTACTTGTTGCGGGGGAACTTCAGGCATTGACCGGATCCTATGAGATACCTTTCGCGATTGCTGGTGCCACATTACTGTTTGCGAGCATAGCGGCTTTTAGTGTCAAAGAGAAGAAATACTCATATAGGTACTCTAGAGTGCCTGTCGCAGCCGTTTCTTCTTAGTTTATAAACTTTCTTTCCATGATATGTAGTCCGATCGTGCCCTTTCTTTAAACCTGGGATTGCTGAATCTATCCATAAATTCTTCCAAGGTTTGGATAACTTGTTCATTGGAATTAGGATCGTAGTGAATCCAGTTAACTAAATGTTCTTCCGACCGGAAGAAATTCATGTTTGCTCAATTTCTGCCGGCGGTGTCCCCGCCTCCCAAAAATCCGAATCCGTAAATAGAAACACCTACAATTCCTTCACCGGGCATTGAACTAAGAATTTCTCCATCCTTAACTGTCACGCTTATTGGATCATTACAATCGAGGCAAACACTATCAATTCGGACTGTTTTACCAGGGAATAACCAGCAAACTGCTAGAGATTCAAAAGCTCATTGCCCCCACCATTTGCTTTCACCATCTACAGTAATTTTGTAATGAGTTGGCACGTTGTTAAACGGTGCGAAACTACCGATTACATCGGTGCCAGGGACTAGCCAGTACCCCGCCATTTTCCCTGGGCCCATAAGATCATTTAGATATGTTCTCGCCTCCTCTATGCCTATCCCAAGGGCCGGGGCTATTTCTGTGTAATGAGGAGCCACCCCAGTCGATACGATGGTTTTCATTATATGGGTGTACAGTTGATCAAGAGTTTTTAAATCGGTCATTAATTATTGCCTTTTGCCTTCGACTATCTGATCCAGATCTATATCTTTAGAGAGAACAATAGCAATAGATTGGTTTGTTAGCAAAACAAGGCCAACATTAACGATTTATATGAGTATAATGGCCATGCTATTTTAGGTAGCGAGCTTAGATCCTCAGGAGATATCCAGATCAAATTACTAGGACAGCGAACGATTTTTTATGGTTGGATCGTGGTGGGTGTTATGGCAATTGCTAGTGCAGTTAGTATGGGCATGGGTTCATTAAATTTTGGGTTATATATCAAACCAATGGGGGAACAGTTAGGTATTGGACGGGCTTCTTTCGGCTGGTCTTCAACCTTTAGGAGCATTTCAAGTGCCGCAACGAGCCCTATTATAGGCAGATTGCTCGATAGGTATGGTGCCAGATGGATTCTTGCGGGTTCAACCATAATTACCGGATCGTGCATGGTTGGCCTCGCTTATACACGAGAAGCATGGCAACTCATGGTTTTGTTTTCAATAATGGGTTTGGTCGGTATGAGTGGGCCCGGTGCTCTTACTACATCGGTGCCACCATCCAAGTGGTTTGTTCGAAACAGAGGAAAAGCTTTAGCCGTTACAGCGGTAGGTGTTTCCTTAGGGGCCCTAATTTTTGTTCCGCTCACCCAAATTTTCATAGATAAATACACTTGGAGCACTTCTTGGATTATATTAGCGATAGTTGGAGTGATTATTGTTGTTCCCCTCTCTGTTATTTTTGTCAGAAGACAACCTGAAGACATGGGATTGCTTCCTGATGGTGACAATCCTGTCGATGTGTCTGCCGTGGTGGACATTGACGATGAATTTTCGTGGAGCTTAAGGGAAGCCATAAAAACAAAAAGCATGTGGTTTCTTACAATAGCTTTTTCCATCCTGTCTTTGGGAATACTGACACTGGCTCTGCATAGGATACCCGCTTTTATGGATAGAGGGCTGGATCCCACTTTAGTCTCGCTTGCTACAGCTTTTGATGCTGTTTGTGCCGGGTTTGGTAGTTTTGCAGGAGGAATGTTAGTGAGGCGTCTTCAGCCTAAATTTATAGGTGCCTCAGCATTCTTGTTGTTGGCGGTAGCGAGTGTGATGTCAATCTATGCATATGGGTTTTGGTTGATGTTTTGGTCTATGGCTGTTTTTGGGCTTGGAATAGGCATTAATTCATTCACACAAAATTATATCTGGGCGGATTATTTTGGAAGGGGCAACCTGGGTAGCATTCGAGGATTCGTTATGCCTATCACTTTGTTTATAGGATCTTTTGGTGCTCCTGCTGCAGGCTATGTTTTGGATATCACGGGATCGTATGATCCTGCCTGGTGGGCCGGTGTTGTTTTGATGTTGATAGGAGCTTTAGTATTTGTTCTTGCGGATAAACCCAATCATAATGCACTCCTTTTTAATCAAAATTTCAAGGAATGAACTGCCAATTGGAGGCATTGGAGATTTGAGCTAGAGATGGGTTCAAAATCTCAGAATATTTTTAGAGTATTAGGATATTCTGTTAATGTGGGTGGGACGTTCACCGTAAAGAATTTAACAAGGAAGTGAATTAAATTGAAATTTGGCTTATTTTTTGAATGGCCCAATCCAGAGCTTCGTGAATTTAAAGATATATTTTCAGAAGGGTTGGAACAAATAAAATTATCTGAGAGTTTAGGTTTCGACTATGTGCTTATAGCTGAACATCATTTTTCCAATTATGGGTTTTCTCCGGCACCTTTGTTGCAGGCGTTAAAGATAGCCGAGAATACCGAAACTATTAAAATAGGAACTGCAGCTATCATTTTGCCGGAATGGCAACCTCTTAGAGCTGCTGAAGAAATAGCTGTTTTAGACCATCTCACCGAGGGCCGGATATTTTGTGGGGTCGGTAGGGGGTACCAACCTTATGAAATGGGTGGATTTGGGATTGATCTTGAAGAATCCAGGCCTAGGTTTCAGGAAGGGCTAGAGGTCATGATGAAAGCTTGGCGGGAACACAAGGATTGGACCTATGATGGAGAATACATACAGGTAAAAGAACCAATAACAGTTTTCCCAAAGCCCTATCAAAAACCTAATCCACCTATGTGGCTTGCTGGATCTTCAGAAGGCTCTTTGAAATTAGCGGCCGATGAAGATATTTTGCCGTTAACCTCCAGCATGATGGGTATGGAAGCAGTGTCTCAGCAGTTTGCCAGTTATGTTCGATACAGGCGGGGTGCTGGTAAATCTTTGGATGATTTGAGTATGGCACTTCAATGTATGACCCATTGTGCTCCGACTATGAAGGAAGCCCTTGACCAATTACCTTACATTCGCTGGCAAACAAGGTCCCAAAAGGCCTTGACCGAAAAAAAGGTGATTGATGGGAAAACGCAGGGAGTACCGTACGAAGGTGAGATGCCGGAGGAATTATTTCTTGATCGAACATATTTGGGTGACCCTGATTATCTGATTGAAAAATTTAAAAAAGCGAATGACGCAGGAATTACCAACATAAGCCTTTGGATGATGTGGGGAGGGATCGAGCATGAAAAATTGATGCGTTCTATAAAATTGATGGGAGAAAAGGTGATTCCGGAGCTAAGGGATTTAACCCCACCAAAAAGCGTAATCGATAATGCATTACGATCAGAGACAACGAAAGCTGAAAGTGGATCCTTCACTGTAACAGGAGAAAAACTAAAAGATAGTTAAAGTGAGATTATTGGTATCTTACGTTAGGGGTTATGAAGGTTTTGCGCTGAATGAGGGTCCGAAACGTGTAGCCCTACAAATATTTCATCGGTAAAATCTGGGTATGAACCTAATAACGAGACAGACCATCGGGGTTTTATTCTCCATACTCCTACTATTGGCATTTTATGCTTGTGACTCTGAGGGTGAGGCTATCTACTTTGCATCGAACCGGGATGGACAATGGGATATCTATTACTCTGACCCAAATGCTAAAGAACAAATCAATTTAACAGACAGTCCCTTCGCTGAAGAAAATCCGGTTTTGTCACCAGACCGAAAATTGATAGCATTTTCGGTAAGTAAGGATTCTAAGGACTTGAATGTGGGAATTGAGGTAATGGAGCTGAGGGAAAGGGAAAAAATCATTGTCACTACAGGCTTAGGCACTTATGTCACACCACGTTGGAGCCCTGATAGTTCTAGATTGGCATATGCTGCCGCCCAGCCGGGCAAGGACTCATACATAGTCGTAAGTGACTTGACTCAATCCCTAAGCCCGCGCCTATCAGATGTTCAATCAGATGAAGTTGGAGATTGGTCTTCAGATGGGAATTCAGTTGTATTTTCATCTTCAAATCCACTGAAGCCAGGTATCCATGATAGAAACCCTGACGGTGTTAATCAGAGGCAGGTGAGTTGTGGGAATGATACCGGTGCTAGATGGTCTCCAGATAACAAGAAGTTAGCCTTTATATCTGATCGGGCTGGGAATCAAGACATATACGTGATTGATAAGGAAGTCGAAGATGGATTATGTGAATCGGATGCGGATTCTAAATTGGGGTTGTATCAACTCACGGATACAGAAGGTAGTGAGTCTGATATTTCATGGTCTCCTGATGGAAGACAGATATTGTTTGTCTCAGAAAGGGACGGAAATTCAGAAATTTATGTAATGGATAGTAGTGGGAACAATCAGGTTCGATTAACTCAAAATGACAAGACGGACAAACAACCTGTTTGGTCTCCCGACGGAAAAAATATTGCATTCGTATCGGATTTGGATGGCGACTATGATATTTTCATCATGAATAGTAAAGGGGAAGATCAAAAAAGATTAACCAATAATGACGCTTCGGACCTTAGTCCCAGTTGGTAATTTCCTTGCTTTTTAACATTAAATCTTGATAAATGCTTTGGTGACATCCTGTTTGGGCATGTGCTAAAAATGGCTCGCTGGTTTTGGACTTAATGATGGGTTTTAAAGAAAACTACAAATATCGACGAATCATTGTGAAGGCTGGGACAAATATACTTACCGGCGGAAGGGATGAATTGGATGATTCCTTCATCGATAACCTGGTATCTCAAATTTCCGATTTATCCTCTTCAGGAAGAGAGATGCTTCTTGTATCATCGGGAGCTGTGGCAGCTGGAAGAGGGGTGATGAGGAATTTATCTAAGAGTTCGGTCTTGCCAGACAGGCAAGTTTTGGCGGCGGTTGGTCAGGGTAGACTGATGCATTTATATGAGCAGGCCTTTGCTACACATGGGATTCCCACTGCCCAAGCCTTGCTTTCCCGAAGAGATGTGAATGACAGGTTAGGCTATTTAAATTTAAGAAACACATTACTTTCCTTGTTGAATAATGGTGTAGTTCCAGTAATCAATGAAAATGACGTAGTGGCTGTAGAAGAACTGGAAGGAGAAGTGTTTGGCGATAATGACACTTTGTCTGCCCTAGTTGCTAATTTAATTGATGCAGATTTACTAGTGATTTTGGGTAGTGTGGAAGGGATGTACACTAAAGACCCAAATATTTTTACAGACGCTGAACTTATATCAGTGGTGGAAAAAATAGACGATAAGCTAGATGAATATGCTGGCCCTCCGTCAGATTTAAGGGGACGTGGAGGGATGGTAACCAAAATAGAGGCTGCTCGATTGGCTACGGCATCGGGGGTTGATGTCGTTATTGCAGATGGGACTACGGATTCGGTTGTTTTTCGTCTTTCGAATGGAGAGAAAATAGGTACCCTGTTTAAGACATCCGTATCAAAATTGGAGAGTAGGAAAAGATGGATGCTCAGTGGAGTGTCTAATAAAGGGAATATAAAAATAGACAAAGGAGCTGTATCGGCATTGAGAGCCAGCAAGACTAGTCTCCTACCAGCAGGCGTGTTGAGTTGTTTTGGGCGATTTGAAAGAGGTGATATTGTCTATATTAAGGATGAGCACGAAAATAATATTGCAGCTGGCATTAGTAACTACGGGTCCTCTGATTTGCTGCAAATACAAAGTTTGAAATCTGACCTAATTGAACGGGTTCTAGGGCACTACTATGGGGATGAAGTGATACATAGGGATAATATGGTTATGTTGAATGATTGAAGTCCCAACGGTTGAAGTCCTGAAGAGAGGGGTGTTGGCTTGGACAATCTTGAAAACTTAGGCAAAGCTGCCAAAACGGTTTCCAGAAGACTTGCTTCTTCTTCTGGTGGAAGAAGAAATTTAGCTATTCAGAAGATCGCGACGGCCCTGATTGATTCCGAGCAGAAGATCATTTCAGAGAATTCAAAAGATATATCCAAGGGTCGCAGCAAAGGACTATCAGAGGCTATGTTGGACCGATTGATTATTACAAAGGAATCAATACATGGTATGTCATCTGATGCTCTGAGGGTTGCTAATTTAGATGATCCTGTGGGGGAAATGATCGAAATGAAGACCATGGAGAATGGTCTTCAAGTTGGCCGGAAACGTGTGCCCCTAGGTGTAATTGGGGTTATATATGAGAGTAGACCAAACGTTACAGTCGATATATCGGTGTTGTGCTTGAAATCAGGGAATGCTGTAATTTTAAGAGGAGGGAGTGAAGCGTTTTATTCAAACCAGATTTTGGCCAAGGTTATAAGAGGTGCCGTATCGGAAGCGGACCTTCCAAAGGATTCCATTCAAATTGTCCAAAGTACAGATAGGAAATTGGTTTCTGAAATGCTGAATTTGGATCAGTACATTGATTTAATGATTCCAAGAGGTGGACAGGATTTAGTTAACATGGTGGCCAGTGAATCCAAGATGCCATCTATCACTGGTGGTGTCGGGGTTTGCCATACCTATGTGGACAGCGAAGCGTCATTAGATATGGCCGTTGAAGTTGTTAACAACGCCAAAGTTCAACGACCATCAGTCTGTAATGCATTGGATACTGTCTTGGTTCATTCTTCTTTGGCTCCGGATTATCTTCCCCGTATGGCTGAAGCTTTTGCTGTTGCCGGGGTAGAGCTGAGATGTGATACCAGAGCTCTTTCTATTTTGGGCCCAAGGGAGGATATCAGGGTGGTTCCGGCCAGGGATGAAGATTGGGATACAGAACACTTGTCATTGATAGCAGGAGTAAAAATAGTAGATTCGCTCGAGGAAGCTATTAACCATATCGAAAATCATGGTACAGGCCATTCGGATGCCATTATTACAGAGAATTATTCAACGGCCAACAGGTTTGTTAGAGAAGTGGATTCAAGCGCTGTTATGGTAAATGCCTCGACTAGATTTAATGATGGTGGTCAATTTGGTTTGGGAGCTGAGGTGGCGATAAGTACCAATAAAATGCACGCAAGGGGCCCCATGGGACTGAAAGAGATAACCTCTTATAAATGGGTTGTCTTCGGGAACGGGCATATAAGGCAATAAATTGGAGACTCAGCTAAAAGAATAAACAAAGAAATTTGAAATCTCTCAAGGTTGTATAAGTTTCGGCTAATAACGAGGAAATGATGCAGGAAGAGAATATTTTTTACACCCTGGATATGCAAAGAGAGGTCAGAGATTTCGTATTGAATCTGGAAAAAGAATTAGAGGCGTATCCGCCTATATATCAACGGGACCCTGTCGAAGTCAGGAGAGAACGAGAGGAAGGAACTGGTCGTAATCCAAAGCCCGTTATATCAGATAAAGCGATTGAACGAGAAATTCAAAGTGATCAAGGGTCAGTCACTGTAAGAGCTTTCATACCACAGGATCAAATAGATGGTGTGTACCTTCATATCCATGGAGGAGGATGGGTTATAGGTGGAGCTCATCATCGAGACCCTGAATTGGAAGAAATCATGACAGAATGCAATGCAGCGGTTATCAGTGTGGAATACAGACTCGCGCCTGAACATGCATATCCAGCTGCACAAGACGATTGTGAAATCGCGGCCTCGTGGGTAATCAGTAATGCCATGAAGGAATTTGGTACTGACAAGGTTGTAATTGGAGGAGAGTCGGCGGGTGGGCATCTTTCTGCATCAACTATGATTCGAATGCGGGATAAACACGGATACAGTGGGTTTTCGGGTGCGAATCTTGTATACGGTGCATATGACTTATCAGGAAGCCCGAGTGTGAGACTGTGGGGAGATAGAAACTTGGGTTTGAGTACTCCGATAATAAATTGGTTCTTTGATCAGTATTTAGGGGAGGAAGATCGGAAGGATCCCGATGTGTCGCCTCTCTATGCACCATTACATGAACTATCACCTGCACTTTTCACTGTAGGCACAATGGATCCATTGCTGGATGACACATTGTTTATGCATTCAAGGTGGTTTGCTTCCGGAAATCCTTCCATCTTAAACGTTTACCCTGGGGCAACACATGGATTGGATATGCAACCAACTCAATTAGCTGAAAAAGTCAGGGGGAGAATGCGTACTTTCATCTCTGAGAGCTTCCAGTCGTGACTTTGTAATAGAGAAATATCACTAAGAAATAACCAATTGCTGTGGCTATAAAAATGGGCTGGTAGCTACCAACCCATGCTACTGTGAATGCGCCACCTCAGCTCCCAAACCAAATTGACCGCCATCATTACAGAAAACTATTCAACAGCCGACAAGTTTGTTAGGGAAGTGGATTCAAGCGCTGTTATGGTAAATGCTTCGACTAGATTTAATGATGGTGGCCAATTTGGCTTAGGGGCTGAGGTGGCTATAAGTACCAATAAAATGCATGCTAGGGGCCCTATGGGACTGAAGGAGATAACCTCGTACAAATGGGTTGTTCTAGGGACTGGGCATATAAGGCAATAACAGGAAGCAGATTCAAAAGAATAAACCAAGAAATTCGAAATCACACAAGGTTATATAAGTTTCGGCTAATAACGAGGAAATGATGCAGGAAGAGAATATTTTTTATACAGTGGATATGCAAAGAGAAGTTCGGGATTTTGTACAAAATCTAGAAAAAGAGTCAGCTGAATATCCGCCGGTATATGAGAGAGATCCGGTAGAAATCAGAAATGATCAAGAAGAAGGACTTGGACGCTATGAAAAGCCGGTTCTATCGCAAAAAGCCATAGAGCGAGAAATTCAAAGCGACCAGGGACCAGTTCATGTAAGAGCGTTTATACCTGATGATCAGATAGATGGGGTATATCTGCATATACACGGCGGCGGTTGGGTATTTGGAAGAGCACATCATCGGGATGGGGATTTGGAAGAAATAATGAACGATTGCAACGCAGCCGTTATTTCTGTCGATTATAGATTGGCTCCTGAAAACCCGTACCCAGCGGCCCAGGATGATTGTGAAGCAGTTGCTCTGTGGGTTGTTGACAACGCTATGGAAGAATTTGGCACGGATAAGATTGCCATTGGTGGAGAATCAGCTGGGGGACACCTGTCCGCTTCTACTATGATCCGTATGCGAGACAAGCATGGATTCACTGGGTTTACGGGTGCTAATTTGGTGTATGGCGTTTTTGACATGTCTGGAACCCCAAGTCTTAGATTGTGGGGGGATCGTAATTTGGTTTTGAGCACGCCAACGATGAATTGGTTTTTTGATCATTATTTACCTAACCAAGATAGGAGAGACCCTGATATATCGCCCTTGTATGCGCACTTGCACGAATTAGCTCCAGCTCTTTTTACTGTTGGGACTTTGGATCCACTTTTAGACGACACTTTGTTTATGCATTCAAGGTGGTTTGCGTCCGGAAATCCATCTACATTAAACGTATACCCTGGTGCTACTCATGGTTTTGAAAGACAAGGGACATTGTTGGGAGAAAAAGTTAAGGCTAGGATGAGGACTTTTATTTCCGAGAGTTTTCAGTCCTGACGTTGTAATAAAGAAAAATCACACAGAAATATCCGATTGATGTGGCCAGAAAAATAGGCATATAGCTACCTATCCATGCTACAGCGAATGCTCCGACCGAAGGTCCCAAACCCATTGCGGCAGTTCTAGTTGGGCCTGTCAGTCCAGTAACAGTACCAAAAGAGGCTCTATTAAATACTGTTCCTAACATCATGCTACCTAGTACAAATATGAGACTAGTAATTGTGGTCCAAAGTACGACAAGGGCGAATCCATACGTTGGTACGTCAATTACTGTAAAAAGTATCGAGGGTAGAATCGCTAAAACCAGAACACAAATCGCAATTTTTTTGGTTGTGAATCTATCTGTTAAATATCCCCAAACGGGTACAGAAAGACCTCCAAGAACGTTTCCTAAAGTCAATGCACCGGCTGCGGTGCTTTGGGAAATTCCTTCATCTGTTAAGAAGGGGACTACTTGAAATAGTGTCATTGAAGTCGAGGTAACGGCTACGAATTCACCTATCATTATGAACCAGAATGATGGTAGGGACATTATTCTAGGCACGGTCCAAGTTTGTTCAGAAATCCGAGGGTCTGCTTTGTCTAAAGTAGTGTTTACTGCACCATCTGGTAGCTGTCCAACATCTTCTGGTTTATGCCTCATCAATAATAAAATAGGCAACGACAGTGGGATGGATACTAAACCGATTACTTTGTATGCTGTCCTCCATGAGTAGGCTGTGGCAATGCCAGTTATTATCTGGATATTGATGGATTCACCGATGATTCTGTTTAGAGAAGTGATACCCATAGCGAAATTCCGCTTTTTCTCAAAGAAATTTACAGCGACTGTGCGAGGAATAAGATTTTGTAGATTCGGACCGGCTATAGCTCGGACCACAATATACGCAGTGAAAAATTGCCATAATGACTGGCTACTGGAAAAGTATATAATTCCGAACCCAACTAGCAGGGATGCAAAGAACATCATCCATCTGGGACCAAATTTATCTACAAGCTTTCCTATAAACGGCATTGTTAAACCGGATGTCCATGTTCCAAGGGTGGCTGCTAAAGCGATAGTTTTTCTATCCCATCCAATATCCCCTGCAATCAAATCCTGTACCCCTCCAAAAACTGTTTGGGCTACAGATGTAGCTATCAAAGCACCAATTGAGGCAGTCCCTAAAACTATCCAGCCGTAGAAGAAGGGTGGCGAGGGATGCCAGCGATAGATGCTTTTCGCTAAATTTTTCAAGAACAGCCCTTATTTTTGTCGATTTGAGGAATTAACTAGTACAAAAGCTAATTTTAATACTTCTTCGTGATAATATTTCGCCGCCCCTAATCTATTCGAAAAAAAAGGAAAATGGAATTAGGGCCCTATCTGAAGAATTTTAGAAAAGGAGAGATATAAATGGCATACGAATTTATAAAATATGAAGCATCAGGCGGGATAGCAAGAGTGACCCTGAATCGGCCTGAGAAACTCAATGCTCTGAGCCAACAGTTGCAATCTGAATTGATCGAGTGTCTGACCAATGCTGATGAGGACCCGGATATACGGGTCATAACTCTGAGAGGGGCTGGGCGGGCATTTTGTGCGGGATACGATATCACTCCTCCTCAATCGGATGAAGATAGAGAAATTACCGAGGCCCGACGAGGAAATATCCGGTCAGATATGCAGAGATTGCAAAAAACAGCTAGGTTAATGACTTCAATATTTGACCTGAGTAAGCCGGTTATAGCCGGTATTCATGGGCATGTTATAGCTGGCGGTACCGATTTGGCCTTGCATTGTGACATCATCATTGCTGCTGAAGATGCGAATATTGGATTTCCGCCCGTCCGCTCTATGGGGACTCCTCCTACCCACATGTGGACTTATATGGTTGGTCCGCAATGGGCAAAATGGTTCATGCTAACCGGAGAAACTGTGTCTGGTAAAGAGGCGAGTGATATTGGACTGGTTTGGAAATCTGTTCCTGCAGAGGGACTGGATGCGGCGGTGGAGGATTTGGCTACAAAAATGGCGAAAATACCATGGGAAATGTTGGCTGCCAACAAAAGTATAGTGAATAAAGCTCTAGATTTGATGGGTCGTAATATGATGCAGGTCATTGCGGCTGAGACAGACGCAGTTTCTCACCAATCTCCGATTGTCAAAGAGTTCAATGAAATTTCCAGCCAGCAAGGATTAAAAGCCGCACTTGAGTGGAGGGACAGTCCATTTCGAGAATAATATTTTTCACCGGAGTAAAACATGGAAACCAAAACTCAACAAGCGGCAGATCAGCTATACCGCGAATATAGTCAGAAAATCCCATACTCTTTAATGAATACTGATCTGGCTCCCCTTTCCGACTCTGAGGCATATGATATTCAAAAGGAGTTCATGCTCAAACGTGCTCAAAATGCTGGTGGGCATGCCGGTTATAAAATTGCGTACACCACTAAAGTGATGCAGGAACGTGTGGGTGCCTCTCAACCGGTATTCGGAAGGATATTATCGGATTCTGTATATCAATCACCAGCTTCACTTTTTGATGCTAACTACGTTAATGTAGCTCTGGAATGTGAAGTCGCAGTAAAAATGGCCTCTGATCTAAAAGCCAATAAGAAAGGGATAGATAGAGACACGGTATATGACGCCATTGAACACCTGCAGCTAGCTTTTGAGGTTGTAGATATTCGGCAATCAACATCGGAGAATTCTTTAATTCAGTCCATAGCAACCAATATACACGGGGCTGGGGTCGTGTTGGGACAACCTATCACTAACTGGCGGGAACTGGATATTCCATCCGCGAAATGTGAATTAAAACTTGATGGGGTATCCGTTGGTACGGGTCAAGGATCAGATGTTAATGGGCATCCTGTAGAACCAATGATTTGGATCGCAAAAACCCTAAATGCTATGGGAGGTTCTTTGAAAAAAGGAGACATAGTAATTACAGGGAGCATGATTCCGCCCATTGAAGTCAAACCTGGTATGAAAGCCGCTTTACAGATGGATTTATTGGGAGAAATAACTCTGGATGTTGAATGAGAAGGATTTGGTTTAGAGGATACATAATAGATACAAGGTGGATATACATGTTTGATTTGACAGACAGAGTCGCAATCGTGACGGGAGGAGCACAGGGTGTCGGAGGAGGAATTTCCAGAATGTTCGCCAAGGCTGGTGCCAAAGTTTTAATTGCGGATCTGGATCTAGAGACGGCTGAAGATACCGCTAACCAAATCTCGAGAGACTCAGGCATTGTTGAATGTGTTGAAACTGATGTGAATTCTTATGAAGATTTAAAAAAAATGATCAATAAGGCTAGAGACCACTGGGGGAAGTTGGATATTTTGGTTAACAATGCGTATGCAGCTGCCGATGGACAGCAAGGGGGAGCACTGGAAGTTACGGAAGAAAGATGGGAAGCGGATATCAGA
>VFFY01000045.1 GCA_009392675.1 SAR202 cluster bacterium
ATAGCCGGATTAGTAAAAGGTGCTTCTAAAGGAGAGGGATTGGGAAATCAGTTCCTTGCAAATATCAGGGAAATGGACGCCATAGCTTATGTGCTGAGATGTTTTGACGATGCCAACATTGTTCACGTAGAAGGGAAAATAGATCCTATTTCCGATCTTGAAATTGTGGAAACCGAGCTAATGCTTGCGGATCTTGAAACGTTGGAAAAACGTGAACGTTCTTTAGACAAAAAAGCCAAAAGTGGGGATCGGGACTCACAGGACATTTTAGAGCTTGTACAAAAAGCTTTGGTTCTACTGCGAGAGGGTCGTCCAGTACGAATGATGGAAATCAAACCTCAGGAGGAAGCTTTATTTAAGAGTCTTCAATTATTGACTGCTAAAGCTGTTTTGTATGTTTGTAATGTTAATGAGTCAGATGCCTCTCAAGGAAACCAATATTCACAATTGGTGTTTGATACAGCAAAAAAAGAAGGGGCAGGCGCGGTTCTGATCTCTGCCAAAATAGAAGCTGAACTATCCCAACTTGATTCTCATGATCAACAGGAATTTTTGCAAGAACTTGGATTAGAGGAACCAGGGCTGGTGAGGATGATATATGAAGGCTACGATCTATTAGATTTGATGACGTATTTCACCGCTGGACCAAAAGAGTCTAGGGCGTGGACGATTCCTGCCCACTCACTAGCCCCTAGAGCCTCGAGGGCTATTCACACGGACTTTGAAAAAGGATTTATTCGAGCCGAAGTTATTTCTTTTTCAGATTATGTTCAATGTAATGGCGAGCAAGGAGCAAAAGAGGCTGGGAAGATGCGCGTAGAAGGGAAGGATTATGAGGTTCAAGATGGCGACGTAGTTTTATTTAGATTTAATGTGTAGCAATCAAACGCATCCTTCTCTAGCGGTGTATTGAACCAAAATCAACTAGAAAGAGATCGCACTGCTTTTTCATCTACTGTTATGCCTAATCCTGGGCCTGTTGGGACCTGTAACCTTCCATTAGTCAATTTGAATGTTTCTGGGCTTATATCGTCTCTAATAGCACTTGGTGTTCTGTCGTATTCCATTACTGTTTCTTGAACAAAAGGTTCAGGATTTCCGCTGGGAGGGCATGGAGGTAACGTTGCGGCTACGTGTAGGCTGGCTGCAATCATAATGGGAGATCCCCAGACGTGAGGGTTCACCTGGATTCCCATCGTGTTCGCAGTCATAGCGACATTTCTCATTTCTGAGATTCCACCGACATTGATTATGTCTGGTTGGACTATGTCATAAGCCCTTCTAGATAAAAATTGCTGGAATTCATACCTTGTGCGGAGATTTTCGCCTCCAGCTATAGCCATAGGTAATGAAGATTTGACACTTAAATACCCATCGATATCTTGAGCGTTTACTGGTTCTTCGAACCAAACGAGGTCCAGATGTGCGAGTTTTTGTCCAATCCTTATAGCTGAAGACACGTTGTAAGCTTGATTTGCATCCACCATCAATTTAATGTCAGGGCCAATTTCGTCTCGAATAGCTTTTACTCTATTTACATCGTCTTCAATTTTCAATCCACCTATTTTTGTTTTCATTCCTATGAATCCGGATTCCACGTATCCCCTAGCCTCGGCTAATAAACGGGTAGGCATTTCTCCTTCAGTGTAGTACAAGCCTGTCGCATAAACAGGGACACTATTTCTGATCCGGCCACCCAAGAGGTCGTATATAGGGAGTCCTAGAATTTTACCTGTTATATCCCATAAGGCCGTGTCAATGGCGCTGATGGCAGACCCCCCATATCCCACGGCGAGGTTAGCGTTGTAGAGGGAATGGAACATCTTTTGCCATAATTTCAACCTATTGGTCGGATCTTCACCTACTATCAATGGAGCCAAGATGTCTTCAACAACTGCGGCTGACGGGCCACCACATCCCTCTCCCCATCCAACTATGCCGTCGTCGGTAGTGATTTTTACAAGACCTACAGATCTGCTGCTTATTGTGTCTTGGGACCATCCGAAGGGTATCGCTAAGGGAGCACTAAGTTGGAATGTCTCCAAATTTTTAATTTTCATAAACTTCTCCAGATTCCCGGCCTTTTTTGAGATGCTAAGAAGCAACTATTGTCCCATCAACTTGGCTTTTTCCATTCCAGTTGAGATTTTTTATTAATAATATGTTGTTTTACTTGACTCTTGAAGTGTTGCGTGTGAACTGTAGAATATATGACTAATAATTCATGTCGAATAATTCACGAATAAATACGAAAAATATCCGAAATTTGCATACGTTCGATTCCTTCCGTAATAGTAATTATCGCCTTCTGTGGGGAACGAATATTTCCATGTATGTATCTAGATGGATGCAAATGACTACTTTATCGTGGTTCGTCTTAGATCAAACAAATTCCCCTTTTTCTGTTGGACTGGTGGGTTTCTTCGGGATGGTACCATTCCTGGTCCTTGGTATTTTTGGAGGATTTCTCGCCGATAAATTAGACCGCAAAAAATTAATAGTCGTGACTCAATTTCTTAATTTGGCGGCAGCTACGGTAATGTCTCTGCTATTTATATTCGGGTCTGTGGAATATTGGTATGCGTATATAGCGATATTTATCCCAGGGTTAGGTTGGTCTCTAGACAACCCCTCCCGAAGATCTTTAATTATGGATATGCTCGGATCCAGAGGAATAACGAATGGTGTCGCCTTAGATTCTGTAGGAATGCATGTAAGCAAAATGGTTGGCCCAGCACTTGCCGGAGCGATGATTTTCCTCGTGGGCGTTGGTGGATCCTATGTGATGCTCACCTCATTTATGAGTGTCGGATGCCTAATGATTTTGAAGGTTTCCCATTCTAAAAATAGAATTGATGTTGCGAACGAGAGAGACGATCGTGTAGGAATTTCCCAGATATATGCAAACTTGACTGAAGGGTTTAAGTATGCTTTTACGAACCAGACTATTTCTGCTGTTATCGTCATTACGATATTAATGAATCTTCTTCTTTTCCCCTACATGCAGATGGTGACTGTGATTTCTAAAGAGATATTAAGTGTAGGGCCTTTGTTAATGGGTATTTTGATGGCTAGTGATGGGTTGGGAGCATTAATTGGCTCTATTGGAATAGCATCTCAGAGCAGAATGAAATACCACGGTAGAATATATTTGTATGGTTCTTTATTGTCCCTTGTGGCACTGTTTCTCTTTTCCAATTCCAGTTGGTATTTTCTATCGCTCCTGGTGTTATTGTTTTTGGGAATTGGTACCTCTGGATTCGGAACCATGCAATCGACTATAGTCTTGCTTGTTTCTAAGGCTGAACTTAGAGGAAGAGTCCTGGGAGTCGTTACCATAGCAATCGGTGCGGGCCCAATCGGATCTTTAATTATAGGAGCTATCTCTGAATGGATTGGTGCCCCTAGTGCCTTGATGATAAATTCAGTAATTGGATTTCTGCTGGTCGCAATAGCAGGTCTATTTATGCCGTCGATAAGGGAAAAGATCATTCCCTTTGCTGAAGCAGAAGCGGTGAATCAGCCGACTCGGTCTGGTGTATCGACGAAGGTTTGACGAAATCGGTGTAGTGTGTGTTCCGGTTCAACAGGTGCTACTGGAAGGTATGGCTCGTCTTCTATCTTAGCTACTATGAACCATGGGCCATCTTCGTTCAATGCTTGAAGGAGTATCGAGTCTAACTCTTCCTCATCCGCTACTGTAAAGGATTTTTCGATCCCGTTGGACTTGGCTACCATTTCTAAATCTGTTCCAAATGCGGTATGGCTTTTCTGATGTCCGGTCTGAGCCCATTGTTCATTATCCCAGACAATGACTATGAGATTGGCTGGAGCTTCCCGTCCAATCGTCGCTATTGTCCCAAGATTCATCAATATTGATCCGTCACCGTCCAGTGAAATGACTTTTTCAT
>VFFY01000046.1 GCA_009392675.1 SAR202 cluster bacterium
AACGTCCTCGTGAACAACGCCGCAATTATCCACTTGTCTACACATTTGATAGATTTCGATATGGAAAATTGGCAGGAAGTTATAAATGTCAATTTGATTGGTGCAGTAAAAATAACAAAGCTTCTATTACCTGGCATGGTTTCCCAAAATTACGGAAAAATCATCAATATTTCCTCGATCGGTGGACGGAAGGGAGCAGCAGGAAGAAGTGCCTATAGAGTAACCAAGGCCGGATTAATTAGTTTTACAGAATCATTGGCTGCAGAGGTAAAATCATCTGGTATAGATGTCAATTGCGTTTGTCCCGGTAGCGTTGTTACAGAAGGCTATGTGGAGGCATTTGGCCAACAATCCATCGAAAACGATCACATGATGGATCCATCTGAAATTGCCACTTTATGCTCATTTTTGGTAAGTGAAAATTCTTCCGCCGTTACAGGGGCGATCATCGATGCATACGGACCGTCAAACCCCTTATTCAGATAGCTCAACAACTAGCTCAACAACATTTTTGATTGGTGAACGTTCCTGTTAGTATTGCCAAAACTTCAAGAAATATGCCCTTAAAAGCTAGGCTTATGAACAACATTAATAAAGGTCCCCTTCAAGGAATGAAAGTTCTGGATTGGACTATGTGGCAGTTTGGGCCTGTCTCAACAATGATGATGGCGGACTTAGGGGCCGAAGTCATTAAAATAGAGTCCTTGGACGGAGACCACGGGAGACAGTTTGGCCAGGTAAGCGGGGTGGCAAGTAATGCATACGACGGGGGCAGTTCTCACTATTTCGAGGTACTTAACAGGCAGAAACTTGGTATAGCTATCAATTTAAAGGAAAAACGTGGGCAAGAAATTGTTCACTCCCTCGTGAAGCAATCTGATGTTTTTGTTCAGAATTTCAGACAAGGTGTCGCAGAAAGACTTGGTTTAGGTTGGGAAGATTTACAAAAAATAAATTCTCAACTGGTATACGGGTCAGCTACTGGGTATGGACCTCTGGGAGAAGATTCCAATAAACCAGCATTCGCATTAACTGGGGAGGCTAGATCAGGGTCTTTATGGTGGGGGGGACCTGAGGATAACACCCCTTATAACTTACACGGGGTGGCAGATCAAATGGCAGGAATAATGCTTAGCTACGGAATCTTATCCGGGTTGCTCTACAAAGAACGTCATGGCATCGGCCAAAAAATTGAAACTTCTCACTTAGGTAGCATGATGTGGTTAGGAATGATGCGAGACGGTATAGGTCTGCTTGAAGGTCAGGAATTGAACAGGCAACACAGAAGTAACATGAACAACCCTTTGTGGAATACATATCAGACCAAAGATCGAGTTTGGATCGCGTTATCCATGAGTCAAGGAACAAGGTATTGGCCTATTTTCTGCAAAACAATTGCCCGTGAAGATTTAATCACACAGCCTGAATTCAGTACCCCTGAATCTAGGGAGGAAAACAAACACTACGTAATTGGTGAATTGGATAAAATATTTGGATCAAAGACTTTTCCAGAGTGGGAAAAAATATTGGGGAATTCTGATTTGATATGGGAAAAAGTCCAATCAACTCTTGATTTACCCAAGGACAAACAAGTCACATTAAATAATTACCTTGTGCCTTTTGATCATCCAATCATCGGTAATTCGATGTGGCATCAACTCCCATTGGCCTTTGACAAAACTCCGTTATCTACAGAAAAAATGGCACCATCTCTAGGGGAAAACACAGAAGAAATACTTATCGATCGTCTGGGTTATTCCTGGGACGATATATCATTGTTACAGGATGAAGGTATTATTTTGTAGCTTCATTTTCTGATTCCAATGATGGAATTTAGAAGGGAAGATAAAAAGGCTCCGTTAGTTTAGTGTCGAATGCTACATCGGACATTAACAGAAGACCAAAAACTATACTGGCGGTTCCTGCAACTCCATTTACTATATTGGTGATCCTTTTATTGTTGGAGCTTATTACGAAAGGAACACTCAATAAAATGGTAATTAGGGCCATAGAAAATACTGTACCTACACCGAAAAGGATCAAATAAACCAATCCTGTGGTAAAGGTATCAATTGTAGGCAATAAAACCAGCATCACAGCGGCACTACCTGCCATACCGTGTATAAATCCGATTAAAAAAGATTTGAGGCGAAAAAATGGTCTGCCTGGATTAAAAAGTGAGTGAGGTTTCTCAATCGAGGGATCTTCCTGTGATGAATGAGTCCCATGAATATGCATATGAGAATCCCCGTCGTGAGCATGTTGATGCACATGCAACTGACGTCTTCTCAAATTCCAGTACACCTGGAGGCCTAAGAATATCAACATCGCCGCAACACCAAATTCAAAATAATGGGCAACTCCTTCATAAAAATCCATTACGGCGGATTTAAGAAGTAATATTACTATCCCCAATATTAGCAGTGGTGCTGTGTGTCCTAGCCCCCACGACGCACCTACCCAGAGGCTTCGAAACGCATTTCCGTACTCATTTACTATTGTTCCCACAGCAACAACATGATCAGCATCGGTAGCATGCTTGAGTCCAAGCAAAAACCCAAGAATAACTACGGCTATTGCCCCAGAATCACTATCCAAGAAAACACCTCAATGAAATTTGCTCCAACCCCTATGATACATTAGTATCATTCCTATGACTGGTTTGAACGAAAAACTACACGGCCCAGATGGTGCTTTGAAGGCCATATCCAATTTGGATAAAGATATCCATTTAGCACTTGAAACATATGGCCCCCCACCTGATCGTTCATTACCTGCTACCTTCCAAACACTAGCGAGATCAATTGTAGGCCAGCAAATTTCGGGGGCTGCCGCAACCAGCGTATGGAAGCGTATGAAAGAGGCAGAGGTCTCAACAGAACAAGTTATATCCAAACTGGAACCTGACGATATGATGCCGTTAGGGTTATCCCGCAGAAAAGCTGAATATATCATAGGAATCGCTAAGGAAATCACCACTGGGGAATTAGACCTAAAATCATTTCCTCAAATGAGTGGAGAATCTGTGCAAAAAAGACTAGTTAAGATTAGGGGCGTCGGTGCTTGGACAGCAGACAATTATCGGCTTTTTGCTCTTGCAGACTTAGATGCCTGGCCCGTGGCAGATATAGCGCTCCAAGAAGGAATGAAAATACTTAAATCGCTTGATATGAGACCAGATGTGAAAACCATGGAAACCATGGGTGAACCATGGAGACCTTTTAGGGGTGTCGGGGCACTTATCTTATGGCATATATATGGTTCTCACAAAAGAAAGGCTACGATAGCCGATATCTAACTCATAACAGGACCAAATGGTAAATAAAGACACCCCGCCATGGCGTAATAATAAATTATGGTCACTCGCTGTGGCTGAGACTCTTTCTTGGGCTTGTCTTTTCTATGTTTTCCCAGCTTTGTTGTTAAGATGGAAAGAATCGTTTGGATGGAGTATCTCCCAATTATCCATTGGTTTTACACTCGCCCTTATAGCATCTGCTATAACTGGAATCATTGCCGGACGCGTTATAGATAGCGGGCATTCTCGAAAACTTATGACCTTTAGTGTTGTAATAGGTGCTATTTTACTTTCACTCCTGCCCACTGTTACTGCAATCTGGCAATTTTATTTAATTTGGCTTTTAATTGGATGCACCCTGGCTGGATGTCTCTATGACCCATGTTTTTCGTATCTGACTCGTACCTTTCAAGGAAATGCAAAGAACGGCATTATTATGATTACCTTGATCGCAGGGTTTGCCAGCACAATCTCATATCCTCTGTGTACCTTAGTTTCCGAACTTTACGGCTGGGAAATTACAATATATCTTCTATCTGGAATACTTTGTCTGATCTCAGCTCCTTTGTTTTGGTACGGAACATCTATCCGAGTGGGTACCGAATCCAATTCTGGGGAAAAAGCAACATCTTCAGTGATAGGAATTGTCAAACCTACCTTATCTAGTCCTGTATTTTGGGGCTTGATGATGACTTTTGCGGCAATGGCTTCAAATCAAGGAATGATAGTCAGCCAGATTTTCCCTCTACTGGAGAGTCGAGATATTTCACCCACTTCCACCGTGTTTTTTGCCTCGTGTATAGGGCCAATGCAAGTAATTGCCCGACTTATTCTTTTTGCAACAGAATCCGTTGCCAATAAAAACATACCTATGATGGCAGTGTGTCTCACAAGTCTGGTTTTCCTATGCCTATCTAGCCTTG
>VFFY01000047.1 GCA_009392675.1 SAR202 cluster bacterium
AACATTTTCTGTTTGTGATTATATGTAGTTAATTGCATCCTCTCAACTGGCAAGCCTTTATGTTTATAATTCCACACGTTGAATACAGAAAATATTAGGACATTACATTGAAAACCCAGGCTTTGAAAAATGTGCGAGTTCTCGACTTAACTCATTATATTTCTGGCCCATACTGCACAAAACTTTTAGGTGATTTCGGAGCTGATATCATCAAAATTGAAAACCCGCTAGTCGGTGACCCTTGCAGGAAAATACCACCCTTTGACGAGGGCAATACGGATAGCAATGACAGTCTTTTATTTCAATATCTCAACACTAACAAAAAAAGCGTTGAGCTTAACTTAAAGTCAGATTTCGGCCGTCTTGCTGTCGAAAAATTAGTGAGAGATTCAGACATATTAGTAGAGAATTTTCGACCGGGAATCCTGGCATCCTACGGGTTAACAGAAAGCAAATTGGATACCCTGAATCCCAATTTAGTTGTTGTTTCTATTAGTAATTTTGGACAAACCGGACCTTACAAAGACTTTAAGGCAACTGACTTAATTTTTTACGCCCTGGGAGGGTTGATGTTCATTTTTGGATCAACTGACAAATCTCCTCTCAAACATGCTTTCCATCAAGCACAATTCAAGGCAGGCACTAATGCAGCCTCAGCGGCCTTAATGGCTTTCTACGAGACGATAAATTCCGGTAACGGACAGAAAGTAGACATATCTATCCAAGAGAGCATGGCTGCATCTGTGCGTGATACAACCACAAGTTACGCCACCTCTGGCATAGTTCGAACAAGGCAAACATTAATGAATGGAGAACTCCCCCGGGCACCTATACAAGTCAAAGACGGATATGTCGTGCCAATCACTTTTGGGTCTACCGACTGGAACAAAACTGCCGATCTCCTGGGAGATGAAAGTTTGTCCGACCCTAAATTTCAAACTCCTGAAGGGCGAAGGCAACATGCTGCGGAATTTGAGAACTTGGTGAAAGCTGCATTCATCCGTAGAAGTAAACATGAATTGTTTTACGGAGCCCACTCTTACCGTGAACTAGTTTATGGATTAGTACAAGACGCAGCAGATCTAATCGAAAACCCGCAATATGAACATGATCAATATTTTCAGGCTATTGGTAATTCTGGTTCAGATGAACCAAAATTTCCTGGAAGACCTTTTAAGTTATCCAAAACTCCCTGGGATATACAAAAAACTGCGCCTACATTGGGACAACATACCGAGGAAATACTAGTCAAAAGATTAAAGTTATCTATCGATAAATCTCAGAACATTTGGCGGTCAAATGAAAAATAATGGGATTCTTAACGGTGTCCGGGTTGTCGAGCTGGGCCAACTAATAGCCGTGCCTTACGCCACAAAACTCCTATCGGACATGGGTGCAGAAATTATCAGACTGGAATCGGCTCAACGGCCGGATGCCTACAGGCTTTCTGACTTTTATGATGAAAGACGGGATGGGAAATATTGGAATCGGGCCATAAATTTCAATGAGCAAAACAGAAACAAACTAAGCCTTGGACTAGAATTGGACCATGAAAATAGCCTTCAATATTTATACGATTTGATCAGCATAAGCGATGTCTTTGCATGCAATTTCACCCCTAGAGTTATGAAAAAATTCGGCCTAGAGTACGAGCATCTCCGAAAAATACGACCAGATATAATCGTCATTTCATCAACAGGCTATGGCCACACAGGACCATGGTCGAGTTTTGGAGCGATAGGGTTTGGTACTGAGGCCGCGTCAGGGCTTGCAGCTGCAACTGGCTATGAAAATGGCCCCCCGGCTCAACCAGAAATACCTTATCCGGATTACACTGCAGCCGAACACACAGTCTTTGCTGTAATGGCAGCGCTTATACATAGGCTAAAAGAAGGCGAAGGTCAGTTTATTGAGGTCTCGCAAGCAGAATGTGTTACATCAACTACTCCGGAAACTATACTCGAATACACAGCGAACAAAAAAATAGTTAAGCGAATGGGAAATTCGCATCCCAACATATCTCCGCATGGTTGTTATCCATGCCAAGGTCAAGATAAATGGATAACCATCACTGCTAATTCCCAGGATCAGTGGAAGTCATTATCAAATTTGTTGTTTCCAGAAACAGAAGGCGACAATCGGTTTCAATCTAATAAGTCTCGCATACGCAACCGGGCAGAATTAGACCAACTGATATCTTCGAAAACCCTGTCATGGGATAATGTGGAATTGATGAATACTTTGCAAAAAGAAGGGGTTGCCGCAGGAGCGGTGTTGAATGGTAAAGAACTGCTTTTTAATGAACATTTAAACCAGCGAGGTTTTTTTGAAATTGTTCCTCATCATCCCGAAAGTGAGGTTCCTACACTGCCATATCCTGGTAAACCATGGAAAATGTCGACAGGTTCAGATGTCAAAATGAAGGGGGCACCTTTATTTGGGCAGCATAACGAATCGATATTGAAAAATTACCTCGGGTTGACCAACGACTCCTACGAGACACTCATTACTGAAGAAGCAGTAGTGAACGATATTAAATTAGACCCCAGGGGAATTCTTGTATCAAGAGAGGCAAGAGAAAAAGAAGGGTCTATATATTCGTACGATCCCGACTTCAAATCTAACATAAAATCTTATTTCAACATTTAGAATTGCAGTTATTAAGGCTAGAAGCTAATTAATGAAATTTCAAATAGCAATAGACGGTCCTGTTGCCTCCGGAAAAACCGCCGTCGGAAGAGGTGTTTCTAAGGCTTTAAAATGGAATTTCCTAGACACAGGGGTAATGTACAGGGCTGCAACTAGATCTATCTTGGATTCCGGCATATCATTTGAAGAGGATTCAACCATCATTGAAACTGTCAAAATAACATCCATTGAGGTTGAATCCTCTCGGGGTTCTGAAAAAATATTGATAAACGGAATAGATAAAACTTCCACACTTAAGACCCTCGAGATCGATCGGGCAGTATCGATTATTTCAAAAATACCCGAGGTGAGAAAAGAGTTGGTAAGGCAACAAAGAAATATTGCCAGCCAAGGACCAATCGTGATGGTAGGAAGGGACATAGGAAGCGTAGTATTACCGGAAGCAGCATTAAGAATATACCTAGATGCCAGCGTTAAAATTAGAGCCAAGCGGCGCTACGAAGAACAAATTGCTTCCGAGGACAAATTGTCATTGAACGAAGTAAAGGTTGATTTGGAAAGACGAGACCTCATAGACACTCAAAGGGAAGATTCTCCTTTGAGCAAGGATGATTTCTATACCATCATTGATACCACCTCGATGAATCTGGAAGATGTGATAGATGAAATAACATCTATTTACAGATCTCAATTTTAATGCTCTACCCAATTTGTAATTTTCTGCAGAAGATCACCTTAAACTGGTTTGCCAACTTTGAAGTGTCTGGCAAGGAAAATGTCCCACCTGTAGGGCCTTTAATCGTAGTTTCTAATCACTTAAGCAACATAGACCCATCAATTCTGGCGGTTTCTGTATCTAGAAGACTGCAATTTCTTGCAAAAAGTACTTTGTTTACAGGGCCTTTCATTAACAGTCTGCTGCGCTGGTATGGTGCATATCCGCTGAACAGAGATAAAATTGATATAACGTCATTCAAATGGGCTCTAAATCAGTTGCGCCATGATGGCGTCATTTCAATTTTTCCAGAGGGAACGAGAAGTAAAGGGGCCATGATTAAAGCCAAACCTGGGGTGGCGAGGTTAGTCCAAATGTCTGATGCAACTATATTACCAGTAGCAATAACTGGAACTGAACACATAGGGAACGTGATGAGGGTAGTGAACCCGACAGGGAATATTAAAGTGAATATTGGAAGTCCGTTTTCACTCCCTAAAATAGATGGGGCAATTGACAGCGCTATCTTAAAATCGATGACTGACATGATAATGGAAAGGATTTCTATGCTCCTGCCAGAAAAATATAGGGGCGTGTATGGCATCAACAAAAGGGAGAAGACTAGATAACTGATGTGCGGAATTATCGGCTACACCGGGCATTCACAGGCATTACCCATCCTAATAGATGGGCTATCAAAACTTGAGTATCGAGGCTACGACAGTGCTGGGGTATCAGTCTTTAATGAAAACCAAACCCACACGACCTATAGATCTGCGGGTAAACTTAGCGAACTTCAAAAGCTAACCGAAACTTCAAAGGCCGACGGGATGTCTGGGATTGGCCACACACGATGGGCAACCCACGGTGAAGCTAATGCCATAAATGCGCACCCTCACAGTGACACTTATGGAAACTTGTCTGTTGTCCATAATGGGATTGTAGAAAATTACCTGGACTTAAAGAAAGAATTGATTAAAAAGGGCCATATATTCAATTCTGATACAGATTCGGAAACCATTCCTCATTTGATAGAGCACTACATGAATGACGGCGCCACCTTTGAAGAAGCAATTGGAATGAGCGTAGGCAGAATCAGGGGAGCGAATGCTGTAGTCGTTATGTGCAACGATCAACCGGAAAAGATAGTAGCGTTTAGAACTGGCAACGCAGGGGGTCTGATAATCGGATATGGAAAGGATGAAATGTTCGTGGCCAGTGACATTCCGGCAATCCTTAGCCATACAAATACTATTTCACACATGCGGCCAGGCGAAGTTGCGGTATTGGAACCTAACTCTATCAAATTTAGTGACAACCATGGCAATTCCATCGAAAAAGGAAAGACTGTCGTTGCAAATGACCCTATCTCTATGGCCAAAGGTGATTACAGACATTTCATGCTGAAAGAGATATGCGAGCAACCCGACGCCATAATCGCCTCATTAATGGGTCGATTATCTTCCAATAAAGGCTTATTCAACCTTGATGATTTTAACCTTAACATAGAAGAAATCAAGAAAATTTCAAAAATAGTCCTTACAGGAATGGGGACGAGTTTACACGCTGCCATGCTTGCCCGTCTCTGGATGGAACGAATCGCAGGTATACCGGCGGAATGGGATAACTCGTCAGAATTTCGTTATCGAGAACCGCTTCTTGAAAAAGATTCTCTTTTTATATCCATAAGCCAATCAGGGGAGACAGCTGACACTCTAGCGGCAATGGAGGAAGCTCGAACAAAAAACATTACCCAAATAACGCTTTGCAACTACTTAAATACACAGGCCTCCGAGATAGCAAATCAAACACTTCAAATTAGGGCTGGATTAGAAGTCGGGGTTGCAGCGACCAAAACCTTTACATGCTCCTTGGTAACTCTTTATACCCTTGCAATATATTTTGGAGTGCAAAGAAACCACCTCTCCCATAAACACGCCGCTACCCTTACAGAGGAACTTTCCCGTTTACCAGAAATGATAGGAGGCGTTTTGGTTGATCAAAGCCAATACGAGGAACTGGCAAGTAAATATCATACTAGCTCAGATTTTTTGTTTCTTGGGAGAGGGTACAACTATCCTGTTGCCTTAGAAGGTGCTCTTAAATTGAAGGAAGTCAGTTATATACATGCTGAAGGGTATCCTGCCGGAGAGATGAAACATGGGCCAATATCACTTATAGATGACAACATGCCGGTAGTAGCCTTAGTCCTAAAAGACTCTTTATACGAAAAAATGTTGAACACTGTGAATGAGGCAAAAAGTAGAGGGGCCATAGTCATTGCAATTGCCTCAGAATCAGACACAGAAATCGATGCAAAAGTAGACCACGTCATAAGAATTCCTGACGTTTCCGATTCACTCTCCCCTATCGTTGCCACCGTGCCGCTACAATTGATTTCTTATTATTTTGCCGTAAGGAGAGGATGCGATGTGGACCAGCCGAGGAACCTGGCTAAGTCAGTAACTGTGGAGTAAGTGGTTGAATAAATCGTTTTTTTTACCGTTATTATTTGTAATCATTGCGCTAGCATGTACCACTGAAGAAAATATCGTGGTACCAAAGCAATTAAACAGTGTGATAGAAGAGCCTTCTATTGAAAAATTGCCGTATTTTGAACTAACCACCACTGATGGCAAAATAACTTCAGATCAGTTTTTAGTCGATAGCAAACCCGAATTCCTGCTTTTTATATCTCCTAATTGAGGAACGTGTATTTCCGAGTTACGGAAATTAGCCAAAACTGATCAAGAACTTTCATCATTGGCAAATATTTACATTATAGGAATGAATCCGGGTTATAAATTTGAGGACCTAAAAGGCATGGCAGTCGGAAACCCAAATTGGATTTATGCCCTGCCAGCTGATGCTAGCACATTAAATTCAATAAAAGGGTTGAGCCGATCTACAAAAATTCTAGTGGGTAAAGAAAATTTGATTCTCAAAAGGTACAAACTTGGTGATTGGAAACTTTCTGAATGGATTGAAATATTTAAGAAGGTAGGCTAGGAAATAACGGCCTAAAGTAGCTTACCCATTCAATTTTAAATCAGGTTATCGAGATATTTGGTGAAGCGAGGGACCATTACAAACCTTCCCATACTCTGATACCAGTCAATCACACCGGGTCCAGTACCTAGCATTATGCTCGCGTACATCGTTACTTGATCGCTGTTATTGTCGTAATCCCATAACTCTTGGATTCTTAAGAAATACGATACCATGAATACATTGAACCTATGTCTCTCTTCTTTATTTAAGGCTGTATCACCTTCAATCGCTCTTAGATATATGTGTGTGAACCCTGGATCCGTGATCATGAAACCAATCCACTGGACTATACCGCTGGTCAATTCAGTCCGAGTTGCAACTAGAGAATCTTTATGCTGCAACCTTAGCTGTGATGCAAGGAAAACAGCAACGGCTAAGGTAGCTATCCCTGTCGCTATCTGAGCTACGATAGTTATATAGTCAAGCATTCTGGATGTACCTCCATTAGCAGGTCAGCTATACAGCATAAATTACGTCTTTCCGGTGAGGATGGTGCAGGGGCTATCTCCGATTAATATGTTAGACCTGATTTAAATTATTCTAAGGATATAGCGCGCCAGCCACCTTAGACTAGAAAGATAGTTACACAATACGGTAATATCAGCTCATTATGGAGAAAGAATTCAATTCCGAAAACCTTTATAAAGAGTTCCAGCAATCGCAAATGGATATACGACACCTAAGTGACAGTATCCAGGCTCTACGAGAAGAATTGGAATTTCAAAATTATGAGGAAGGCAAAAATATTCAATCTGCCCGGATGGAAGGGGTTGACGAGGTGACCCAACTGAAAGGAACCATCACTAGGTTAAGAGAAGAACTTCAGGATTTTCAGTTCAAAAACAACCAGTTAGTTGAAAGACTACACAGCGACTACGCAGAGGAAATGCAACAACTCAGGGATACAGCTAGTGCCCTTCGTGCTGAATTGGAAGAGCTAAAATTCCAGAAGGACCAAGACGTTCAGAAAGCTATCTCTGATTCTGCTGTAGAAAGTGACCAGTTGAGGGCTACTGTTGGTGCGCTAAGACAAGAGCTTGAAGATCTCCGATTCAACAAGGATAACGAGGTCCAAAAAGCCATAACTGGTGGCGCAGATGAAATTACGCAGTTAAAAGAAACGTCAGCGTCTTTGAGAGATAACATTGAAACTGTAAAGAGTGAGTATGACCAAAAACTACATGACTTAGAAAGGGAAGCCCTCGATGAAAAAAACCATCTCACCCAAACAATATTGACTTTGAGAAATTCATTGGAAGAGGACTCCAACAATTGATACACATCGTTTTTAGTTCTTCGTTTACCTATCATCCATCAAAGAAAGTACAGGTCGAAGTATGGCAAATAAATTAGAAGCCTCCGGTAGAACCGAAATGTTATTGAATATCTCAAGACGGGTTGCCCAAGATGAATCAATCGAAGACATAATTGCTACCATAATTGAATTCACAACTTGGGAATTAAATGCAGAAAGAGGGTCTTTATTTTTAAATGATTCAGCAACCAATGAGCTGTACACCAGATTTGCCCAAGGTACTAATTTAAGGGAAATACGGATACACAACAAAAGTGGGATAGCGGGATCAGTTTTCCAATCAGGAGTTGGAGAGATAATCCACGACGCATATAGTGATGATCGTTTTAATTCCGCAGTAGATCAGCAGACAGGATATACAACCAAAAATATTCTGTGCACCCCGGTCAAAACCCTAAACGGAGTAACTATCGGGAGCGCGGAGGTGTTAAACAAAAAGTCCGGTCGCTTTACTAAGAAAGATTTAGAACTTTTAGAAGCAATGACAGAGCAAGCGAGCATCGCCCTGCAAAGTGCTCAATTTGTGGAACAAATGCAGAAAAGCCGGGATGAGGAGAAAAAGCTTCTTGACGTGGTTTCGGAAGTAACTGCAGAAATAGACCTACCGACAATGCTAAGCAAGGTTATGGGAGAGGCGACCAAAATGCTTAATGCTGATAGGTCTTCGATATTCCTTAACGATCTAAAAACTAATGAGCTTTGGTTGCAAATTGGCGATGGATTGGAAAGTACTCAAATAAGGTTTCCAAATCATATGGGCATAGCAGGTACCGTTTTTACTTCTGGTGAAACTATCAACATTCCTCACGCCTATGCGGATCTCAGATTTAACCCGGATTTTGATAAACAAACTGGATATTTCACCAGATCGATATTGTGTGTCCCGATCATAAATAAGGACAGGGTGATATTAGGAGTCACACAAGTTCTTAACAAAAGAGGGGGGCCATTTACAGAGGAAGACGAACAAAGATTAAAAGCCTTCACCGCGCAAATTTCTGTTGGCCTCGAGAATGCCCAGCTTTTTGCAGATGTACAGAACATGAAAAACTATAACGATAGTATCTTACAAAGCGCAGCCTCAGGCGTGATCACCTTAGATGAAGACGAAAAAATTATAACCTGCAATGAAGCTGGTCTTAGGATACTAAATATTACTGAATCCGAAATACTACAGAAACCCGCTGTAGATTTCTTCATCGGGGATAATGAATGGTTAATGGAGCGCATCAACAAGGT
>VFFY01000048.1 GCA_009392675.1 SAR202 cluster bacterium
TTGAGGCGTTCAGAGTCACAGATTCATTATCTGATTCAGAAAGAGAAATCCTTATGGGTGGCAGCCTGTCTAAAATTTATAAATGGGCCCCTAAGAAGTAAAGTTAATTTAGCACCAATCGTAAGTTAAAATGACAACCACAAATCTTGTTCTAGTGGTTCCCAGTATTCCACAGTGACTGATTCAATAATGAAATGCTCATACGGGTCTACCGATTTATATTCTTCGTATGGTCCATCCCAGTTCTTCCTGCGTTCCTTGTAGGAATCATGTCCCCCCAGAGAATGGAATTCAAAATTCATTATGTAGCGCCCGGTAGGGTTTCCAGAGGAATCGAGTTGACGAAAATATTTAGCAGATTTCCATTCTGGAAATAATTTATCGTGATTTTTTCCCACAAATGAGAACCATTTCCTAATGATCTCATCATGGTCATGCTGATGGCCCGGTTTAATTTCCCAGCTTTCAACTTCTATGAAACTCAACTTATAGTGCTCCTGATAAGCAATGATCTGACATAATATTGGGACAAATTCTAGTGTAAAGGATCAAATGGTACAGTTCAGTATAGCAATCAGCGGCGACCGGGAGATCGAAGAATATATCTCCATAGGAAAAATTGTCGATCAGTCCGGCTTCTCGAACTTAAGCATCTATGACGACCTTATGTTCAAACCCGCCTGGCCAATACTCAGCATAATTGCTATTAACACAGAAAGAATAAAAATCGGCCCCGCTGTGTTAAACCCCTATCTAACCCATCCGGCAGTGATCGCAGCTAACATCTCTGTAATTGATGAAATATCGAAAGGTAGAGCTTTTGTTGGTATAGGTAGAGGAGCCTTTCTAGATTTTCTAAACATAAAATCGGAAAAGCCTATTAGTGCAGTGAAAGAGGCTATAGAAATAATTCGAAGTCTCTCAGCGGGTACCAAAAAGCCTTTCCATGGTGAGATTTTTTCTTTAAAGGAAGGGGCTTTTTTTAGATGGAATGCTGACCATAGAAAAATTCCAATAATGGTTGGAACCTGGGGAAAAAGCATGTCTACCTTAGCAGGGAAGAAAGCAGACGAAGTAAAGGCAAGTCCTCTTTGGAACAGTGAATATGCTCGAACCCTACGCTCTCAAATAGACCAAGGTGCAATCTCGGCCGGAAGGGTACCAAGTGAGATTGGTCTGACTCTAGGGGTATTGACATCTATCGATAATGATTCCGATGTCGCAAAGGAGTATGCTCGCAACTCACTAGCGATTTATCTGCCGCATTTATACCCGATGACAGAAGTGATGGGCGTACCTGCAAATGAAATAGACAATGTCAGGAAACTTTCCAATTTAGGAAAATATTCAGAAGCATCCAAATTAATTTCTGATGAAACTCTTAATAATTTTTCCTTATACGGTTCTCCCGGTGAGATCAGATCGAAAATCACTTCTCTAATTGACACCGCTCCTGTAGATAAAATTGAATTTGGAACACCACATGGCCCAAATTCCTTTGAGGCAATAAATTTACTGAAAAATGAGGTTATACCCTGGTTCAGTTAATGCCTTAATATCAAGATATTTACGAATCTGAATCGGTAAACCAGTCCCACATCCTAGAAGCCAAAGCAACACTAACTTCAACATCTTCTGGAAGTAGATATCTCGATTCAACTAGTTCTTCAGCTGCTTCTTTAACTTGATCTAGGTAATCATCCTTACTTGAATAACGCTCCTCGATGGATAGCCTAGGATCACCGGCACTCAGCCTTTGTGATTGGGTGGCAGAAAAAGGAATCGTGCCCCCAGCAAATACCAGTAGCTGTTTATCACCACCTACATCTGGGTGACGCAAAGTCCATCCTGTATGAGCTGCCACTGGTACAGCTATCTCAGGAGCAATAATTCCACCGACCTCATTGCCATCAGAATTTACAGCAGGAACTAATCCTCCAAACTCTTTCCCTATTTCTGGAGGGATAATATTTGGATGTTCATTGCCATCACTCGGAGAAAACTCTCTTCTTCTTGGGGTTGCATGCCTTTCCGGGTAATTTGACCCTGGTATCTTTGAAAATACGGCTTGCAAAGAGGACGGGTGCACCAAAGTTCCTTTCTCAATTTTTGGGTGCTCAGAGGCTGGAGGCTCTTTACCTTCAGTGACCCAAGCATCCAAATTTATTAAACAAGCCCTCAGCAAAGGAGTGTAATCGATAATGCTCCTAATATTTTGAGAACGCTCTGCACCCTCAACTATGAAACCATTATCCGTCGGAGGCCAAACACCAATACCGTGTTCGGTACCTGCAAAGTGATATACCCTCGTATTTGATCCTTGATGAATATCTCTTCTACCATCAGGGTCAGTATGAAGCAACGAAGCATCAACCCTGTGATACTCAGCTGAAGTATTCGTGTACATAATCTTCAGATTACTACCTCTACCATCAAGCCTTCCATGCAATGAGCCAGTATCTTCGGTTTCAGGGTCTGTTTGTTCAATAGAGGCAAAGGGAAACAGTTGATGCATCATATTATTTCTATCTTTAGAATTCTGCCCAAACCGTTGGTTAAACTCACCACGCATTCCTCCTGCAACATTGGCTATGAAGCCATCCAAGGTTTCACAGCCTGCCTCATCCAAATTAAAATCGTTATATGCGAATGTTCGAAGGAATCTGCCAGTTTGGGAACGCCCATAGGCATAGGCTGTATCAATCCCTTCTACCGGTGACTCCAGATGTGGACTACCGTTTTTGATCCAGGAAACACAATCCCTCAATGCAGCAAA
>VFFY01000049.1 GCA_009392675.1 SAR202 cluster bacterium
CTGATTGGTTATTGAAATATATGTCCAAAGCCAAGAGGGGCAAACTAACCCACTCCAGGAATTTCCCAAAGGCCGATCAATATAAGTCACGATCTGGTGAATGTTCAGACTGCGGCAAAGAACATACATTTACCTATCAGAAAGATGCTCGAGAGCAGACAGCAGAGTTCGCCTCAATACCCCAGAGTCCCACCAACTTTTCTGAATGGATTGGTACTGGAGTCCCACTTTATAAAGATGGGAAGCGGTGCGAGTGTTGGATAATTGACATTTAAACACTCCTATTTTTAATATTCACCGGCTTACCATGTGGTGTAGATAAGTAAGCCTGTGTCCAATCTTCTTTTAACAGAATCAAAGTATTTTGATTACTAATTTTCTTTTCTATTAGAATTTCTTCTAAGGCATTTAACCAACAGGAAAAATAATCATCACTACCATCTAAATTTTTTGTATGTAATCTTTCTTTTTTAAGAGCTTCCCCAAAAACTTTAACAAATTCCTTCCAACTAAAATTTCCTTTTTCTGACAATTGAACAGTAATAGCAAATAATTGACTATGCCAAGGATTTTGGAAAACAACTTGATCTTCATTTTTATTTGTAAAAGGTAAATTATAATCAGATTTCATTTTCATATTTTTTATAAAAGTTTAATCTTTATAAGGATTAAAGTATGGTTCCCATAAATCCAAAAATATGCTGTCATTTTCATGTTCAGCTGAGATACCCCATAATTCTGAGGATTTGAATTCTACAGTATATAAAGGTAAGGGGCTTTCTCCCAACCCGTGAGCATTCTTATCAGGGAAAACATGATTTTTATTATAAGAATGAATTTTACCTACTCTTCCCATAGCATATGTAGGTAATCTGGTGTGCCCACCATTTACATTCTCATTTGGACTATAACTTTGAGTAATAATTTTATCACCTATGTTAAAAATAGGACTTACATTTGTATCTCTAATTGATGGCCCTCCCCAGCCTAATGTTTTTTGAACATCTTCAGCTAACCAGGTTCTATCATCAAGCATTACATTTTGTTTAGAAAACTTATCTAAATTACCTTTCTTAGCAGCAGCAACATATTCTTTTAATTCATCTAACGAAATAAGTTTTTTATCTATTAACAGATTAGTTAGAGCCGCCAGCCATTTTTCATAATAAGAGAAATTTATATAATCTTTGGGTGGCAAACATTCTCTATAATGTCTACTGATATCTAGATTCCATTCGCCTAAAGCACCAGCAGCAAGTGTAATTGCCCACGCTTTTGCCTGCCAATTATGTTTAAAAGTAGGCTCAAAATTAATGACTTCATTTTTGTTGTTTCTTGGAACTGGTATCGGTCCATCTCCAAAACGTCCTCCCATATCATGCAGTCTACTCATTTAATTTCCTTTGGTAACCCTGTGCCTATCATTGAATTTCTAGTAACCAACTCTGCAAGTTCAGTCTCATCCATATTTTCAGTACCATCAGGTCTCATTGGTAACACTAAATATCTTAGTTCTGCAGTTGAATCCCAGACTTTTATCTGAACTTTTGGATCTAGAGATAAACCAAATTCTGAAAGAACTTTTCTAGGTTCTCGTACTGTTCTAGATCTATATTCATCACTTTTATACCACGTTGGTGGGAGACCGAGTACTGGCCATGGATAGCAACTACATAATGTACAAACCACCACGTTGTGAACCTTAGGTGTGTTTTCAACAACAACCATATTTTCGCCTTGTCTTCCTTGGTAACTCAATTCTCTTATAGCTGATGTTGCATCATTCAGAAGTCTTTTTTTATATTCTTCATCAACCCACGCTTTTGCAACTACTTTTGCACCATTTTGTGGACCTATTCTATTTTCATAAGTGTCAATCAATTCATCTAAAGTTCTAGAATCTATTAAACCTTTATTTAGAAGTAAAGTTTCAACAGCTTTTACTCTTAGTTCAGGATCCGAAGGCAATTGTGAATGTGCGTGATCATCTGAATGGGTGTGATTATGAATAATATTTTTCTTTTCACTCATAATTGATCCTCTTATGCATTATTTTATTTTTACTCTGGGATTAAAACGATCCTACCATAGAGTGCGAGACCCTATTCTTATATATATATAAGCCTTCCCCACGTTTTGTCTATTGACACATACGTGTCACTACTTAAGACTATTCCTCCCTTAACACTCTATCTACAATGGCACCCTGACATTAGTTGAGTTGTTGTAGACATCAAAGGTGTGCATTCGGGTCCTGCCCCCGCTACCACTCATTCATGACTAAATCCCACCCTTTTTATCCACTACCCGGCTTGTCAAATTAGTGATTTCCGTAAATATGGTCACGAACTTTCTGGGAGCGTCAAATTTAATGTTTCGTCAATTTGTCTGGCAGCAGTTTCTTCCAAACCAATCGTTACATGGGAATAAGTGTCTATAATGAGTGAGGCAATCCATCAGGAGGGAATATGGGCATTCTGGTACAGCGGGAATTCACCGTCGCTGGCGATCACCGACAGGAGTTTGAGCGTCAGAGTCGTCTTGGGACATGGGTGAAAATGTGCCACAACGGTGCACAGATGATCGCGTTCGGAGGCTGGGCGTTCGGTGGTCGGGGTGACGTGGTGGTCACCCATTCGGCCTATGCGGATTTCGATCATTGGACCGCAACACGGCCTTGGGGGGCATTCGCAACCGATTCTGAACGTACCGAAGAAACTCGGCACGCCAGCGCGATCTTCGCTGGTCGTCCACGGCTCATTGATCACTCACGCACAACGATCATTGAATACGACGACGACTTGTCCGAACCGACGCCTTTCTACCGCAATAGCGGCGATGAGTTAGCGCCCCTACCGCTGACCTATGGTCCTCAGTCAATCCTTGCAGAGTGCCGTTATCGGCTTCGCTCGGGATCCGAAACAGAGTTTCGCGAGCTGTCCGCAGAGACGCTATGGCCCAGGCTTCGAGCGCATGATGCACGCATGGTGCTCTACGGCAAGGACCTGCTGGCGGAGGAGGACGAGGTGGTGGAGCTGACGGCCTACCGTTCGATTAGCGCATGGCATCAACTGTTGAGCCCAACTGGAGACACGGAGCTGGTGTCTGCCAAACGGCAGTCACTGATCGCAGACAGACAGACGCGACTCCTGATGGTGCAGACGGATTTCGGCGAAAAGGTATAGAGATCGAGCTCATCAAGCCTATCTGGTACTGGGAACTGAGGGGCTATGCATTTATAGCTCCAAGGTAGGTAGAAGCACCCTAGTTTTTCATTCAACCTATCCGGCAATTTAACCGACAAAATATTCACAACAATATGGATTTATTTGCACCAAATGGACACGAGAGGGGAGCTTCTGTAACCAGGTGGAAAATATGACCCTCCATGAACACTTCCTAGTCCTCCTCATAAACCAAAGGTCTCAGGTTCGAGTCCTGCCCTCGCTACCACTCATTCGTGACTAAAATACCCTATTTTTACCTTCTTTAATTTCCCCGCTTAGCGATCCACCTGGGCTGATCACAGATCTGCCCCAGAAATTCCAGTATGGTGTGGGCGCCCATGTATGAGGTGATACCTGTTCCTACATCCACTAGAGGGTTGACCTCAACGAGATCGAATCCGATGATCTCGGTGTGTCTCGCCAACGTCGCTAGTGAGTCCCGAAGATCAGCATACGACATGCCGTTGGGTTCCGCAGACACACACCCCGGAACCAACGGTAGGTCCAGTACATCAATGTCGATACTCACATATATTGCAGCATCCTTCGGAACCAATTCGGTCATGCCATTCGGACCCATCTCTTTAAACTCCTTCATTCCTATGACACGGTTACCATCGTTGATAGAGTCGTCAATCCAAGCCTTGTTGTTGCGGATACTACGGATTCCAACCTGTGTAAGGCTCTCAACATGGTCCATCTGGTGGATGTGACGGAAAGCATGGGAATTAGTGTATTCGAAGCCGTGAACGAAGGGTCTATAGTCGATATGGGCGTCGAAGTGGACGACATGGAGAGGCTCTTTGTATGCTCGGACAACTGGAAAGGTAATAGCATGGTCGCCTCCTAGCACCACTGGCATCGCGCCTTTATCCAACACCATCCGAGTCAGGTTAGTAATATTCTCGAAAGTACCTTCAACATCAGTGGGAATGACATTCGCGTCACCCACATCTACAATTCGATTGTTATCAAGCTCATATTCTAGGAACACTTTGTTGGTGTCGTGGTCAAAGTAGCCAACGCCATTAGCCCCGAATCGTAGAGATTGCTCCCTTATCGAGCGTGACCCGAATCGTGAACCAGGCATGAATGGCGAGCCTTCATCCGTTGGCGCGCCCATCACGGCGATACCCGCGTCCAACTGGTCAAGATCATGACAGACCGGTGTTCTTAGAAATGAGACTAATCCAGCAAACCCATAGTTTGGTTTACCTCGGTTGGTCGGATGTTGCGCCTTACGTTGTGTCATTTATTGATTCCTTTTTCCTCATTTCTTTCTGCATCATGGATATCGGATTCCTTTCCGGTTGTTGGCAATGATACTTGTTAATCGACTTATAGGGGAGATTATTTATTCGATTATTACAACCCATGTAGTATATTCAACGTAAGTGGGGTGTAATGGTAGAGAACCCATAGAAATACAAAAATATTATGTGCATTATCGATATTTCGAGCTTGAAAAAAGAGGGTGAGTTTGGGTCTAAAGAGTGGGGTGAGGCCTGTGCGGCTGCAGCTGTAAAAATTCTTAAGGCGGCTGACCTGCCTGCTGATTTTGAATGGGCCTTTACTGAACGGTATACCCATCCGCCAGATCGACTGATGAAAGGTGGGCGCACACAGTGTGGTTACTACATCATGGTGAGGAACGGTGAAATAACTGGTGGTGATGGTGAACCGGAGGAAGCACTTGCGATCCGAGGATTTCACATCCGAGCACGCTGGGCTGCATTGTGTAACCAGTCTGGTGCCTTTTATGGTGCTGAAGGTAAGTTAAAGCGCGGTGACGGTGAAGTTGTAATGCGTGAGGCAATTGAGAGATATCTTGGGCGTGAAGATCCATACGGTGAAGTGCAACCGTCAGAACGGTATTTCCCGGAAACTGTACGTGGCCCATTGATGACAGGGTCAGAGGAAGGCAATGGACTTCACAATATCGCGGCATCTATGCAGACCTCATCTCCGGAGTTTGCTGATTTTCCAGTGACAGAGATGCTGGTTCCTATTTTTGATGAGATGAGCGAAGAGCAAAAGAAGTCATTTATCAAACTGCTCGGCATCGACATCTAATCTTTCTTTTCCCTACTACTTCCCTACAATGTTTGGATGATTAAATTCGGGAGACATACGTGAAAGCAATACCAACATCTCTGAAAATACTTTTCCTCGGCATTATTTTAGTCATCACCAAAATTAAATTTCTCGTCGAGAGTAGGTTCTCCATGCGTATAACCATAAGAAAGGGGCTAGAAATAAGGAAACCATGAAAGGCTTCAGTCTAAACCATGGATCCAGCACGACCTCTTCAAAATTTACCATGATTGTCTCAGCCTTTATTTCAGATTTAGTGACAGTCAGGAAATTATCTGTGTCACTTATAGTTGTCGGCCACCAGTTGTTGATTTTGGCGACGTACGAAACATTGTCCCATTCAGATTCTGGGGTTTCCCAGAGTCCTCTTGCAACTAATTCGAGAGGTGTAGCTATTCCCACCAAAATGGGAAAGCCAATTATGAGAGCGAGAACTAGCAACAATGACGCGACGGTACTTTTGAAAACAGCAGAAGTGAATGTAACAAGGCATACCCAGAAAATCGAGTTCAAAATATTGAACAGGAAACCAAACAGAAACCATTTAATTGAAATGGAATCTACTGTATCAAACATTACCATTGATGAAATGAAGGTTATGGCAAAAGTAAAAAGAAACAGAGCTTCGCTCAGTAGCACATAGATCACTAATTTCGTAAGCAATATTTTTCTAAAGGAAAACCGCATCCGCAGAAAAATGGATAGATTTTGGTTCGCGTCAAATGACATGCTTGATACTACAAGTCCGATAAACAGTATCCCGGCGGGTATGGTGAACAACAAGTACATTTCGATTACGTCAGCATAGGGAACTAGTTCACCTTCGTTGGCTTTGTCTATAAAGTAGTTTGTGATCACGGACAGAATGGATGCGAGGAAATACAGCGACACAAGAGTCCAGCCTCTCCAACTCCTAAATAACAGAATCAATTCCACTTTCCAAAGATTCATTTCACAAGACTCCAGAGGGTCTCAGAAGTTCTATGACAGATTCTTCAAAAGATTTCTCGTTATTAGAGATTCCTGATACAGCCCCTTCGTACAGGGTTCTTCCATGATCAACAACTGTGACTGAATCACAAACGGTTTCGACGTCACTCAAGATATGAGTTGAAAAAAGGACGGTTGCCCGTTTCTTTAGTTTAGTGACTATTTCAAGGACATCATGTCTTCCAATAGGGTCAAGAGCTGAACATGGTTCATCCAATAAAATGAGATTGGGATGACCTATGATTGTCGTCGCCAAGCCAAGACGCTGCTTCATTCCCCTAGAAAATCCATCAACTTTCTTGTCAATTGCATCAGATAACCCGACATCAAATATTGCTTTTTCGACGTTTTCTTTGGGGATATCGTCTGCGAAAGGTGAACGGGCAAGGTCGACAACTTGTCGTGCGGTTAAGAATCCAAAAAAGTCCGGGGTGTCTGGCATGAGCATCACCTCTTTTTGAGGCAAGCCAAAGTTTATTTCTCCAGACGTCTTTCTTCTTAGGCCGGAAATGATCGAAAGCATGGTGCTTTTTCCAGCTCCATTAGGACCGACCAATCCGTGGACCGTACCTTGTTGTAACTCTAAGTTAAATCCATCTACCGCTACAAAACCCCCGTATTTCTTCGTAAGGTTAGAAATTTCCAGTACGTTAGAAGGCATTGATATATTTTTCCCCCGTTGCATAGACATATTTTATTATGATTTTATTTATTAAGTCACCAAGGTCTATGATCAAGATATATTCTGAACATTAGTAGACCATGATCTAATGGAGGCTATTATTGAAGAAGCAGATAGAAGGAATACCGAATAAAATCACCGCCGTTAAAAAAGCCGTTAAACTATCCAAAACAATGTGGACTTATTTGTACTAAATAGACAGGTAAGGAGAATATTTATGACTGGGTGGAAAATATGGCACTCCATGAACACTTCCTAGTCCTCCTCATAACCCAAAGGTCGCAGGTTCGAGTCCTCTCCTCGCTACCACTCATTTATGACTAAAATCACCTCTTTTTACCCCCTACCCTATTTTCCAAATTAGTGTATTCCGAAAATATTCCGTATATCAAACAGAAGGTAAAACGAGAGTATCTTCGGTACTTATTTGCCACCCTCGGATTCGAGCTGTCATTTCTCTGATGCGGTCTTTGTGTTCCTCATGGTTAAACAAGTTAACCTTTTCAAATGGATCTGAATTTAAATCAAAAAGCTCACACTGATCTCCTCGGCTGAGATTAAGTTTCCATCTATCTCCGCTAACGACAGATCTCCACTCCATTTGGGACATCAGATTCACTGTATCGTCTCCCAAATTAACAGTGGGCAACCCACCATGCCACTGCATGAACACATCTCGGGGTCGGAGCTCAGGCCCAGTCATTAGGTCCTGTAAAACACTACTACCTTGTAAATGGCCCGGAATCTCAATTCCTAAAATGTCCAAAATAGTAGGTACTATATCCACATGACCGAAATTTCCACCCATTTTTACCTGATTTCTGTTTATCCAAGGAACTTTTATGAGCATGGGAACCCTAGAAACTTCTTCGTAAAACGACCTCTTATTTAACATTCCTCGATCCCCTAAGCTGTCCCCATGGTCGCTAGTAAAAACAACGGCGGTGTCGTCTTCAAACCCAAAATCTTTCAAACCTTGGAGTACCTTTCCTACCCCCTCATCCAATAATGTAACGTTACCGTAATATCTAGCTTTCAATCTTCTCCAATCATCCACCGTATTTAAGCCATGCTCACTACCCGCTAGGTAGTAATCAGATCTGGAACGACTAAATAGGGAACAACTTTCATCAGGTTTTTCTAGAAAAACTTCACCATCTGGTATAGATGATGAATCATACAAATCATTGTACGGACCGTTATAGGGTGGATGTGGTTCATACATCATCACATAAAGTATAAAAGGTCGATCACTATCTGAATGCTTTTGCAAAAACTTATATGCCTCGTTACCTAGGAAGTTAGACATAGAATCTTCAGGTGGCAATTCTGACCTTTGTTTGGGGGTATAGGATGTATGCCCCTCATAAAGTCCTTCAGGTTCATAACCCGAGTTCTCCAGATATTGAAAATAGTCGGATTTACGTAACTTATCTTCCTTTTTTAAGCTAAGCGGTTTATCCAATTCATCCCGGGCATCCTCAACGCTTATCCAATGATCGAATCCGTGCTGCCGATTTAAATCATCTCCTAAATGCCATTTTCCAAAATATGCCGTCACATAATCATCAGAAAGCATTTCAGATATACACTTAGTATCAGTGGATAATTCACTACTAGGTCGTCCTGGTGTGTTATTTCGAATCACACCAGCTGAATGCGGATACAGCCCAGTCATCATGGTAGCCCTCGCAGGCGTGCAAACTGCTTGCGTGACGTAGGCGTTTTCAAAAACGAAGGATTGGCTAGCTAGATTATTAAGATTTGGAACTTTAACCCAGTCATTCCCATAGCAGTTCATAGTGTCTGTGCGTTGCTGATCTGAACAAATGAAAACCAAGTTCTTTTTATTTTCCAATTTACATCACTCCTTGGTAAATCTGCATAAGCCACGACACTCTATCACCATTTGTTTTTCGGGGGTGTCTTATTAATAAGACAGCTGTCGAAATAGGGAATACAGTTATATACAAATGAATATTACAAAAGGAACATGTGACTAATTATTCATTCACCGCTTAATATTCACTAAGGAGTATAGGGGCAATGTCGAAAGATAAAGTTGTTATCGCCGGTGGAGGTATTGGTGGTCTTGCACTTGCATTAACACTGAATCAAATTGGTATTGAGTGTATTGTCTGCGAGAGCGTGCGTAACCCAAGGCCTCTTGGCGTCGGGATTAACCTTCAGCCGAACGCAGTTAGGGAGATGTTTGACCTCGGATTCACCGCCGCGGACATGAATGAGTTTGGTGTCCCGGCTAAAGAGTGGGCACTTGTCGGTCTGAAAGGTCAGGAAATATATTCAGAGCCGCGCGGGATACTTGCTGGATATTCCTGGCCTCAGTATGCAATGCATCGAGGGGAGTTCCACATGGCACTCTATCGAAGGTTCCGGGACCTGGCGGGAGACGACGCAATACGGCTTGGGTGTCGCGCTAAAGGGTATGATATTCATAAAAACGGAACCGTCTCGCTACAGCTTGATACGCCGGATGGGCCCGATTACGAAAATGGGACCTTGCTTGTTGGAGCAGATGGTATTCATTCTGCAATCCGCGCGGCTATGTTCCCTAGGCAACCTCCTATCCATTGGGGGGGCGCTATCATGTGGCGTGGCACTTCGATGGCAAGGCCAATCCGAACGAAATCATCCTTCGTCGGTCTCGGTAACCATCGCCAACGAATGGTGATATATCCTATTTCTGAGGCTGATCCAAATACAGGTCTCGCTCTAATCAACTGGATTGCTGAAGTCACTTATGATGATCCGTCGACGTATGATAACGTTGGCTGGTTCCGGCGTGTGGAGATCGAAAATTTTATCCATCGTTTTGAGGATTGGACCTTTGATTGGCTAGATGTACCAGCACTCATACGAGACGCAGAGGAAGTTTTCGAAAATCCGATGATTGACCGTGACCCGATCTCGCACTGGGTTGAAGGGCCTGTGGCCCTTCTCGGGGATGCTGCACATCCAATGTATCCGACAGGATCAAACGGAGCTAGTCAAGCCATTGTTGACGGACGTATCATGGGCGCAAAATTCCTTGAACATGGTGTCACACCAGCCGCCCTGCAGGCCTATAACAACATGCTTTGCAGGCCGATTTCAGAAGTGATCTTACGCAATCGTGAAGCGGGGCCATTCGGTTTGTTGAATATGGTTAATGAACGCTGCAATGGCGAATTCGAATGTATTGACGAGGTAATCCCGGCCTCAGAACGGTCCGACTTTATGGCAAAATATCAAGCAGCAGCAGGGTTTGCGCGCGACATCCTTAATGATGCGCCACCGACCATCAGGCCAGGCGCTCGGGTTGGCAGGATGGAACGATCGTAAATAGGCGGCAGGGTAAAACTATCGCTAATGAATGAAAACTATGCGACTATATCAACACTTTGATCTTTGGATTTTCATGGCTCATAACTCAAAGGTCGCAGGTTCGAATCCTGCCCGGCTACCACTCATTCATGACTAGAATTCTCTCTTTTGACTCTCTATTACGCTTCTCTCATTAGTCGTCTCCAACAGTCAGCGGTAATAGGGATACTGGCATGGCCCAATCTTTCTGACACAACTTTCAAAGGTGCACCAGAAGATAATAATGCTGATTCACGGGAGTGCCTTAAGCTGTGCACATGGCAGTCTCCCCTATCCAATTTTCAGACCTTTTTAAATTCCCTGAGAAACTGATTGGTTATTCAAATCGGTTACAA
>VFFY01000050.1 GCA_009392675.1 SAR202 cluster bacterium
ACTTCTCCATCTCTTTCTCTCAAATTCCCGCTCATTTTAATTATTCGTCCCGGCTCCCATAACTCTGCAGTTTTATTAAGAACATCCTCCCACACTACTGCCTCCAAGCTTCCATCTAAAACTTCTATATTTACCACCTTAAACGGCCTGTTGTCCCTCGTAAATCTGTCAACCACTGTGGAAATCTGCCCAGCCAAAACTGTGGACCTCGATGAGCTTCCACCTTGTAATTGTGTCAACATAACAGAGACATCTTTCCCAAATCCGCTAAGTAGTTTCCCGAGATTGCCTGCACCAGAAATGCTAATACCCATCAATTCCACCTCCCAAAGCCTTTTCTGATGATCCGAAGTAGATGTAAAAGGTATATCTATCGACGACAAGGCACTATTTACTGAATCCCCTAGCATTTCAAACATTGTCGACTGATTAGAATTTCGTATGTTAGCCTCATCTTGGGCTAAGGCACTAATGCGATCGCTTACTTCCAATAAGCCAGTCCGATCCCCGAAACTATCGAAGGACCCTGACATCACCAAACATTCGATGGCTTTCCTATTTAGTGAACTGATATCCCCATCATGACATAACTTCTCTAAGCTTTCATAAGGGCCATTTTGATCTCGTGAGTCCAAAAACGATCTTAATGCTTCTGAGCCTATATTTTTAATTGCAGCCAGTCCAAATCTTATTGCTTTCCTAGATTCCTGGTTCTCTTCAATAGTAAACTTTGAATAGCTTCTGTTTATGTCTGGGGCCAATATCTCAATCCCCATCCTACGACAATCTGCTACAGCCGCGATGAGACGATCCTTCTTGTCCATATATGAGTTCATAAATGAGGCCATGTATTCGGCTGGGTAATTAGCTTTCAGGTAGGCTGTCCAATATGAAACCATCCCATAACTTACGCTATGCGCTTTATTAAAAGCATATCCTGCAAATGGTTCGATTAAATCAAAAACTTTAACTGCTAGCGACTCGGAATGGCCTTTATCTAACGACCCAGTTATAAATTTTGTCTTCTCTTCCGCCATAATTTCCGGATCTTTTTTACCCATGGCCTTTCTCACTATATCTGCCTCTCCTAAAGAATAGCCCGCAAATTCCCTGGCAATGTGAAGCACCTGGTCTTGATACACAATAACCCCATAGGTTTCCTCCAGTATTTCCTCCATAGCGGGATGTATGTATGTAACTTTCTTACGCCCATGTTTTCCGTCAATAAAAGTACCTATATGATCCATTGGACCTGGCCTGAACAAAGCAATCATTGCAGCCACATCGCCAAGTGTAGAGGGTTTCAATTCTTTAATGTGACGAGTCATTCCCGAACTTTCTAGCTGAAACACACCAACAGTCTCACCTCTAGACAACATATCAAAGGTCATTTTGTCGTCTAAAGGTATTTTTTGAAGAGTTAAATTTATACCATGATTAAGCTTTATAAGTTTAAGGGTCTCGTCCAATACCGTTAAATTTACGAGACCTAAAAAGTCCATTTTCAGAAGGCCTAAAGCTGCTACCGGTTCCATTGAATACTGGGTCATAACTGCACCTTCCTCATCCCCGCGTGAAGTGAATTCCAAAGGTACAACATCATTCAAAGGTTCTTTTGATATAACCACCCCGGCGGCATGTAGGCTTTTATGCCTGGTGACTCCTTCAAGTTGTTTAGCAGTGTCCATAAGTTTTTTGACATCGGAACTTGTCTGGTAAACATTGTTAAGGTCTTGGCTTTCAAGCAAAGAAGATTCCAAATCTATATTAAGCCTTTCTGGAATCATCTTTGCAACCCTGTCGACACTTTCTAAGGACATACCCAAAGCCCGGCCTGCATCTCTGATGGATTGACGAGCCCCGAAGGTGCCAAACGTAATGATATGGGCTACGTGTTCTCTACCATAGCGAGCCGAACAGTAATTGATCACCTCCTGACGACGATCATCCTGAAAATCCATATCGATATCTGGCATTTCTTTCCGCTCGATATTCAAAAATCTTTCGAAGACTAATTTGAATGGCATCGGGTCAACATCAGTCACACCTAAACAATAAAGTACAAGACTTGCGGCGGCACTTCCTCTGACTGTAAAAAAAATTTCATTCTCTCTGACAAATTTAGCGATGTCCCAGACAACTAAAAAATAATCCGGAAAACTTGTCTGTTCTATTACTTTCAATTCGTATTCAAGTCGGGCTTTATATTCTTGGCTTTTATGTTGGACTTTTTCTTCATATCCTTTCCAACATATTTCGGCCAAATATTGATCCGAGGTCATGCCGCTGGGCACAGGGAATTCTGGCAGCCTTGCTTGGGAAAAATCCAATTCCAATTCACACATCTCCGCAACCATTTCAGTATTGGCAATAGCATCAGGAGAGTCAGGAAAAAGTGACATCATTTCATCATGTGTTTTTAGATGATAAGAATCTTCCTCAAATCTCATCCTCCTATCATCTTGAATGTTGGTATTGGTTTGAATACATAGTAGAACCTCATGATCAATAGCATTTTGCTGGTCCACATAATGAGAATCATTTGTGGCGACCAATGGGATTTGTGTTTCAATATTTAGTCGTAATAAACCTTTGTTGATTTCCGGTAATTCAGGAACACCGCCATGTTGCATCAACTCCAAAAAGTAAGAGCCAAAGACCTCTTTATACCATCCAGATACTGCTTTCGCCTCATCATACCTCCCTTGTGCAATCAACCAGGGAACCTCTCCACTAGGGCAGCCTGATAATACTGCCAGTCCGGATGAATGAGCTTCAAGTAGTTCTCTATCTACTCTAGGTCGCCGGTAATAGCCCTCTAAATGTGAGGATGTAACCAATTTAACTAAATTTTTATAGCCAGTGGGGTTTTTTGCGAGGACCGTGAGGTGGTGTATTTTATCGGATGGGTTACGGTCAAAGCGACTTCCCGTAGCAACATACATCTCACATCCAATTATTGGTTTTACTCCGTTCTTCTTGGCTTTTCGGTAAAAATCGACTGCACCATAAAGGCCTCCATGGTCAGTTATAGCCAAACTTTTCATGCCTAGGGATGCCGCTTTATTAACTAAAGGGTCCAATCTTGCCAGTCCGTCCAACATGCTGTATTCGGTATGCACGTGAAGATGTGTGAACAAGTGAACTACCTTTAAAAGTGATTTATGGACCTAATTACTGGAGAAGACGCCAATCAAATCATTTAGTATGGGCTTACAGTGCCAGTATCATGTGATTATAGTGCCAAATGTATCTTGATGCGCAAGGTGTCGGGATATAAATTCAAGGTCAATCTCAAAAAAAAAGGCCCCCAGAACAATCTGGAGACCTTTTCATTTTCTAATAGTTTCTTCTTAGTAGTCCATAGGAGGCATTGCTGGCGCCGGTGGGGCTGCTTCCGGAATATCACTTATCAAGGATTCTGTAGTCAGAACCATTGCAGCAACACTAGATGCATTTTCAATAGCAGCTCTCGTAACTTTTGCAGGGTCCATGATCCCTTCTTCTAATAAGTTCCCGTACACCCCAGTTTCTGCATCGTATCCATAGTCGCCATCACCTTTCAGGGTTTCGGCCAAAATGACCTCTCCTGAAACACCCGTATTCTCAGAAATCAACATAAGGGGTTTCACTAGAGCCGCTTTCAAAATATTGATCCCAGTCTGTTCATCCCCCTTGAGATCTAACCCGTCTAAGGACTCGCGTGCCCGAACCAAGGCCAGTCCACCACCTGGAACAATGCCTTCTTCCACGGCAGCTCTGGTTGCTGACAGGGCATCTTCAACTCGATTCTTCTTTTCTTTCAGCTCCACTTCTGTAGCAGCGCCCACCTTTATTATGGCGACACCACCTGACAATTTAGCAAGCCTTTCTTGAAGTTTTTCCCGGTCGAAATCAGAAGTGGTTTCTTCTATCTGAGCTCTAATTTGATTTATCCTTCCTTGAATCAGGCTTTCCTCGCCATGACCTTCAATAAAGGTGGTCTCCTCTTTGCTAGCAACAACTCTACGTGCACGTCCGAGATCCTCAACTGTCACTGAATCCAACTTTCTTCCAATCTCTTCGCTAATTACTACCCCACCCGTCAAAATAGCCATGTCTTCCAACATTGCCTTCCTGCGATCGCCAAAACCAGGAGCCTTGACAGCAAGTACGTTCAAGGTACCTCGTAATTTGTTGACCACTAAGGTGGCTAATGCCTCACCTTCAATATCTTCCGCAATGATAATAACGTTCTTGCCTATTTGTAGAACCTTTTCTAGTGCTGGCAGCAAATCAGATACTGCCGAAACCTTCTTGTCGGTTATCAGTATGTAGGGGTCCTCAATGGATGATTCCATACGATCTTGGTCCGATATGAAGTAAGGGGATATATATCCCCGATCAATCTGCATTCCTTCAACGAATTCCTGTTCGTAATCAAGGCCCTTCGATTCCTCGACAGTGATTACACCATCTTTCCCAACCTTCTCCATAACGTCAGCTATGAGATTTCCCATGTCATCGTCGTGAGCAGACAAGGAAGCTACCTGACCAATCTGTACTCTTCCCTCAACTGGGGTAGACATATCTTGAACAGCAGCCCTCAACGTTACAACACCCTTATCTATACCTCTCTTAATAGCCATTGGGTTCGCCCCGGCAGCTATGTTTTTGAAACCCTCATGGATGATAGCCTGTGCCAGTACTGTGGCAGTTGTGGTTCCATCCCCTGCTACATCATTGGTTTTGCTAGCAGCTTCTTTGAGAAGTTGTGCACCCATGTTTTCAAAGGCGTCTTCTAATTCAATTTCTTTCGCAATGGTCACACCATCACTACAGACCTGTGGTGGTCCAAACTTCTTATCCAAGACAACATTCCGACCCCTTGGACCCAATGTGACCCCAACAGTATTAGCCATGGTATCTATACCACGTTTCATTGCAGCTCTGGCGTCTTCACTGAAAGTCAGCTGTTTTGCCATTACTTCCTCCTACTTTTTTCAGTTACAAATGATTATTTCTTAAATAGAATGTCGTCTTCTCTAAGCACTAAATATTCTATGTTTCCCTCTTTGTACTCTGTACCAGCGTACTTGGAATAAACGACACTATCGCCGACCTCCAATTCCATTGGCACCCTAGCCCCTTCGTCTGTAAGCCTTCCAGGACCTACGGCAACAATTGTTCCTTCCTGTGGCTTTTCTTTAGCTGTATCGGGTATGTATATCCCTCCGGAGCTAACTTGCTCCTCGCCTTCCAAGGGTTCCACAACTACTCGGTTACCCAGCGGTTTGAAAGAAGTAGTCATGAAAATAAACCTCCTAGTCTACTTACTAAAACCTGTTTTATTGAATACCAATCTAACACTTATTCGAAAACTTTAAACAGTTCATCAAAAAAACGTGGTTATTGGCAAATCGGCTTATAATAGTAAGTCAGCTACAAAATCATTGTCAACAGCAATCTACTTTCAGTCTGAGCGGCTAGGAATCAATCGCTACTATGATTGCTACTGCTATTGAGTAATAGTCATCCATTTACCGGTGTAGAACAAAAGTGGAGATCCCTCAGATATTTCGATTTCTGACACCTCACCAATGAAAACCGTATGATCGCCTTCCTTATGAGCATTAACAATCTGACAATCCATAGAAGCAAGTGAGCCTTCCAAGAAAGGAGTGCCGGTCTCAGTGAACCTAAACATTGCAGGGCTGATAACGCCAGATGGTGGATCTGACTTGGCATAATATTCCGCTATGGCTTTTTGGCCTTCAGCCAGTATATTGATCCCAAATTTGCCAGTTGATTCAAGTATAGGGTAGGTTTTTGCAAAATGGCCCACGCATACCATTGCCAGCATAGGTTCAAGAGAAACTGAAGCGATACCGTTGGCAGTCATACCATGAACAGACCCGTTTTCCTCAACAGTGGTTATTAGAGAAACCCCCGTTGCGAAACTACCCCACGCCTTCCTAAAAAGATCGGAATTGGACAAGAGAAAACCTCCAGATCACCCTTATTTTTTTCTGCTCAACTACGGTAAACATAGCGATTATATAAAACCGACCACTAATTGCCTACAAAGGTAGAAAATTGAAACCGAATTGCCCTATTAATTGACACCCATTCTTCCGGCAAAATAGAATTCACGTATATATATAGATTGAAAATCATTCAAGGTGTTTAATTCTTGGCATGCCCACTACAGCTTATATTTTAATAGAGACTGCTGCAGGAAAAGCAGGAGATGTATCCAATGCCCTAATAGCCCTGGACGAGGTGGTCACTGTGGATGCTGTGATCGGTCCTTATGACATCATTGCCGTCACAAACACAGAAGGACAAAACACAGTAGGGGATTTGGTAATATCAAAAGTGCATGTGATCCCAGGAATAGTAAGGACCGTTACATGCCTTGCTGTGACCCCTAGCTAAAAAAGACCATACACAACATGCACATTGAATATAAGACTATGAACATAATTTTAAGGATTTAAAAGATGGACTTTGAGTTTTCAAATCAAGAGCTTTCATTCAGAAATGAGCTGTCGGCATGGTTGAAAGAGGAGCTAGCAAATAGGCCTCACGAAGGTGGAGATGATGCAGATGCCGAATGGGCATTTGGACTAGAAATGCGCAAGAAACTCGCAGACAAAGGATGGCTCACAATGGCGTGGCCAGAGGAATATGGTGGACAAGGCGTCTCGCATATGATGCAGGTGGTTTTCGCTGAGGAAATGTCCTACAACCGAGCCCCTGGAAGGGATGTTTTCGGAACCCGAATGATGGCACCTACTCTGATGATACATGGAACAGAGGAACAAAAAAGAGAGTTTTTACCGCCGGTATCAAAAGGGGAAGTTCAGTGGTGCCAAGGCTATTCCGAACCAGAATCCGGATCTGATCTAGCCTCTCTTCAAACAAGGGCCGTAGAAGACGGCGATGATTTCATCATAAATGGCACCAAGATATGGACATCTAGCGCTCATCGTGCCGACCATATCATGGTACTCACAAGGACGGATCCAGACGCGCCAAAACATAGAGGCATTAGCTTTCTTTTATGTGATATGAATACGCCTGGGTTAACCGTTAATCCGATAATCAATATGGCAGGAGACCATGGTTTTAACATGGTCACCTTCGACAACGTAAGAGTGCCCAAAAAGAATCTCGTGGGTGAACAAAACAGGGGATGGTACGTTGGTGCTACTTTACTGGATTTTGAAAGATCGGGAGTCGATTATTCAGCGGGAGGAAGAAGGGTTCTCGAAGAATTAATAGCATATGCGAAAGATAATGACCAAAACGGTTCGTTGATAGCTGATAATCCCATCATGCGCAACCGGTTGGCGGATCTTGCTATTGAAGTCGATGTTAGCCGGTTGATTTCGTACAACATTGCATGGATGCAAGGTGAAGGTCTTGTACCCAACAAAGAGTCATCAATGGGAAAAGTGGTCGGCACAGAGTTGCAACAGCATTTAAGCGAAACAGGAATGCAAATGCTAGGATTACACGGTCAATTGGAACCAGGTTCAAAATACGCTCCTATGCAGGGCAGAATAGAACATATGCATTTGACCAATGTTTCTGAAACAATACAGGCAGGCACTTCAGAAATTCAGAGAAACATAATAGCCACCCGGGGATTAGGGTTACCCCGAGGCTAACTAAAGTAGTAGAATCAGGAACCCTATATTGAAGGAGTACCTACAAAATGGATTTTAAATTTGAAAACATTGACGAAGATTTTCGTTCAGAGATCAAGGACTTTGTTGAAAAAGAACTTCCTTGGAACTGGAGAGAGCAGGACTTAGACCCAGAAGACGAGAAGGATTCCGTACTAGTGCGGGATTTCAAAAGGAAATTGGGAGACCAAGGCTGGCTTACGATGGCTTGGCCAAAGGAATACGGAGGACAAGCTGCCAGCCATATGAGGCAAGTTGTATTCAACGAGGAGATGGCCTATAGAGGCATATCTGCTGGAGATGCCGGCGTAAGAATGGTAGGACCTATTCTTATGCTCTATGGAACCGACGAACAAAAAGAACAATTTTTGCCAAAAATTGCTAACGCTGAGATCAACTGGTCTCAAGGATATTCCGAACCTGATTCTGGGTCTGACCTCGCCTCGCTCCAAACAAGGGCTGTTGAGGATGGAGACGACTTTGTTGTCAGTGGTTCAAAGATATGGAATTCAGCACATGCAGATTCTGATTGGATGTTCATGCTGGTTCGAACTGAACCGGATGCTCCGAAACACAGGGGAATAAGCTTTGTACTTACAGAACTGGAAGGTCAAGAAGGGGTAACCATAGAGAAAATTCCTATGATGTGGGATGCATATCGTGGACTAGTCACCTTTGACAATGTCAGGGTACCTAAGAAAAACCTCGTCGGCGAACAAAACAGAGGTTGGTATGTAGGGGCGGCATTATTAGATTTTGAAAGATCTGGCGTTGACCGGCCAGCAAGGGCGAAAAGAGTCCTTGAAGATCTCGTCGAATTCTGTAAAGAGAATAAAAAAAATGGCAGGCTGTTGGCGGATGACCCAGTGATAAGAAACCAACTTGCAGAGCTGGCTGTCCAAGTCGAAACAACTCGCCTAATGTGCTATAACGTTGCCTGGATGCAAAGTCAAGATCTCATACCTAACAAGGAAGCTTCCATAACGAAAGTATATGGAACAGAAACAGTAAATAGGCTGTATGGGCTTGGGATAAAAATCATGGGTCTATACGGTCAACTTGACCCGGATTCTAAGTGGGCACCTCTGAAGGGCAGAATTGAAAATGCCTGGCTTCGTTCATTCGGTGGCATGGTAGCTGCTGGCACCTCAGAAATACAAAGAAACGTCATTGCACAGAGGGGGTTGGAATTACCTCGAGGTTAAAGCCTCCTGTATTCCAGTAAATCTTTTAACATCACAGGAGACAAGGAATGGATTTAGGATTAAACGAAGCGCAACAGATGCTTAAAACAACAGCTCAGGATTTTCTCTCGACAGAATGCCCTGACACATATGTAAGGGAGATGGAAGAGGATGAACGAGGCTACACTCCTGAGCTCTGGACCAAAATCGCAGAGCAAGGATGGCTGGGTCTTATAATTCCCGAACAATACGGTGGAGTGGAGCTGGAATTTCAGGATTTAGTAGTCCTCCTGGAGGAAATGGGCCGCTACATGCTCCCGGGACCTTTTTTCTCGACGGTAGTCCTAGGCGGAATGTCCATCATGGACGCAGGCAGTGAAGAACAGAAGCAGGAATATTTGCCGAGAATTGCGGAAGGTCAAATCATAATGACGCTGGCATTAACTGAGCCAAGCGCAAGATGGGACGCCGCAGGGGTAGAACTAACGGCAACGGCCACCGGTGATTCTTACACACTCAACGGGACAAAATTATTCGTACAAAACGCGCATGTATCCGATTACATGGTGGTAGCAGCCAGAACAGGAACCTCAGAGGAAAATATCAGCCTGTTTGTAGTTCCAACACAGTCAGATGGAATAAACCAGACACTTCTAAAGACTATTGCCTCGGATAGACAATCTGAGGTTGTCTTCAACGATGTAAAGGTCCCTTCATCTGCCTTGTTAGGGGAAGAAAACAAAGGGTGGGAAACGATCCAAAAAGTCATGCAATGGGGAGCTATCGGCAAATGTGCCGAGATGTCTGGTGGAGGTCAACAGGTATTAGATATGACTGTTGATTATGCCAAACAGAGAACCCAATTCGGACGGCCGATAGGAAGTTTTCAAGCAATACAACACCACTGCGCAAATATGGCCACGGATGTTGAAGGTTCCAAATTCATCACTTATCAAGCAGCTTGGCGTCTATCAGAAGGATTACCTGCAGATAGGGAAGTTGCTATGGCCAAAGCTTGGGTTAGCGATGCCTACAGGAGGGTCTGCGCACTTGGCCACCAATCCCATGGGGCAATAGGATTCACCAAAGAGCATAATATGCAACTGTACTCCCGTAGGGCTAAAGCGTCTGAAATTTTGTTTGGTGACACAGACTTCCACTTGGAAAATGTTGCGAATATAATTGGATTGTAAAAACGTTACTGATGGTGCTTTAAAAAGAACCTTTGCCTAACCGGCAGGGGTTCTTTTTATTTATAATGTCTATAATGAAACCACAAACCGAGCATGTTGTTTGTACAGATGTATTCAAAATATTCAAAGTCGCAGACCTTGAAGTAGTAGCTTTACGCGGATTAGATCTTACTGTTTACGAATCTGAGGTAGTTGCGCTAGTCGGGGCAAGTGGCAGCGGCAAAAGTACACTGCTCAATATACTGGCGGGGTACGACTCCCCTTCTGCCGGTCAAGTTACCATAGCCGGTAAAGATCTTATCAATATGAAATCCAGTGAAATTGAGAAATTTCACAGAGAAGAAGTCGGGTTTGTATGGCAGCAAGTATCAAGAAACCTTTTCCCATATTTAACGTCATTAGAAAACGTGGCACTCCCAATGCTGCTTTCGACAACCTCCGATTCAGAGCGTAAAAACAGATCCGAACATCTATTAAACATGGTTGGCATGGAACATAGGTCAGATCACATTCCGGACCAACTCTCTGGAGGGGAGCAACAGAGAGTATCAATAGCTGTAGGAATGGCAAATGACCCGTCTCTGATCCTAGCTGATGAACCAACTGGAGAGCTAGATGACAGGACCGCATCAGAAATTTTGGATTTATTTGGGAAGGTGAACCAAGAGAGCAAAACAACCATTATCATTGTTACTCATGACCCCGATATAGCCTATAAGGTGGGCAGAGTCATTGTAATCAAAGACGGCAAAACCTCATCAGAAATCCGCCGCCGGAATTTGGATAGCAAAATCAGTGGCGAAATTGACAAAACAAAGCCTCTAGAAGAATCTTTGCTAATTGATTCTAACGGCAGAGTTCAGCTACCCAGAGAATTGTTACAGACCACTGGCATCACCGATAAGGTCAAAGCAATTGCTGAGAATGCCTCGATAAGAATACAGCCTTCAGAAGAACCACCTACTAAATAGGATATCTAATGACCTATCACAAACCACTTCTAGAATTAGTCAATTTATCCAAATCATATGTTTCAGAATCTGAAGAGATAAATCCTTTAAGAAACATTAATTTAAAAATCTATGAAGGCCAGTTCATTGCCGTCGTAGGGAGGTCTGGATCAGGGAAAACAACCCTCCTGAATGTCATGGCAGGATTAGATAAACCTACGAGCGGAGATATCTTGATTCAAGGGTCAAATATGACTGCAATGGATGAAAATGCATTAACTGAAATTAGGAGAACTACAATCGGTTTCATATTTCAATCCTTTGGACTACTTCCCCTGCTTTCTGCTTTTGAAAACGTGGAACTACCATTGAGAATATCTGGAATGGACCACAATGAACGATTCAATAGAACAAAAGAAGCCCTTGACATAGTGGGTCTCAATCCCAGGTCTAAACACAGACCCTACGAGCTTTCTGGCGGTGAACAACAAAGAGTGTCAATTGCCAGGGCTATTGTCACCAAACCAGCCATCATTTTAGCAGATGAACCGACCGGGGAGCTTGACTCAACAAACGCTAAATCCATATTTGGCTTATTTAAAGATATGGTGGATGAACAGGGAATGACCATCATTGCCGCAACCCATGATTCTTCATTGCTGTCCATGGCAGATGAGGTAAAAGAAATAAAGGATGGAGCATTGTATGAAGTTCAATCTGCAGATCAAAGGTATCGTTAAATAATAACTATAACCTAATCCAGAAATATATCTTTAGTGACCTGTTTATTGTAATATCGACCCACCGCTCTGTTTAAATGCTAAATTGATTTTCTGAAACTGCGGCTCTACATAATAGTTAACTAAAAGAGTTGCAATTGAATAATAAAAATTACGAATCTGAGTTAAGAACCCGACTTGACCAATACCTCTCTAAACCCCTTTTGACCTCACAGGGTGATACCAATAAACACCATCAATCTGTTATTACTTGCTATTCTTACCATTGTCCGTTTTCAAGAAAATGTGCCATCAAAACTCAAAGGCCTTCCAAGGTTTCGATAAGGCAATGCCTTAGATTCCTCTCTGAAGAAACCAGGCCCTTCGGCACTTTATCTGAACTTGCCCTCGACTTATTGTCTGCCACAGAACAAAGAGGAGAAGAACTTAGTAAACGAACAAAATCAATACTTGATCAATACAGGCCCAACGGACCCTTAAGACAACGGTTATAATCGCCAAATACATATAATTGCTAGGAGAAATAATGCCAGATAATTTATTTGACTTACATGGCAAGACGGCCTTAATTACAGGTGGCAACGGTGGAATTGGGTTAGGGATAGCCAACGGGTTCGCTGAATCAGGTGCGAACATAGCAGTAGCCGGCAGAAATAATACAAAAACGGAAGAAGTGGTCGCAGATTTGTGTGGGAGAAATACATCTGCAATTGGCATAGAAGTCGATGTAGCCAACCAAGAGTCGGTAGAAAACATGATTACGAACACCTTAGAGGCTTTCGGACAAATCGACATACTAGTTAACAATGCTGGAATTGGAATACGAAATTTACCTCACGAGTACAATCTGGAAGATTGGAACAAAGTAATTAATATAAATTTGACCGGTGCATTCCTTTGCTCCAAAGCAGTTTATCCAAATATGAAAACCCGAGGTTCAGGAAAAATAATAAATATCGGATCCATGACCTCGATATTTGGCTTAGACTGGGCCATCGCATACGCCTCTAGCAAAGGAGGTATCGTGCAGCTTACCAAAACGTTGGCTGTATCATGGGCAAAGGATGGGATACAGGCCAACTCTATATTACCTGGATGGATTCACACAGACCTCACCCAGGGAATTAAAGATAATTACCAAGATAGGTATGATCATATACTTTCCAGAATTCCTGAGAACAGATGGGGGGAACCAGCAGACCTTTCCGGCACCGCCATTTTTCTTGCAAGCGACGCTTCCAACTATGTAACAGGTGTGTCTATCCCAGTAGATGGCGGATATACATCCTTCTAACCCTTTATAAAGGTAACCAATGTCAGAACCAATTAAATTTAATATCGAAAATCAGATTGCTCGAGTGACTTTTAACAGACCCGAACAACATAACGCTATCAGTTATAACGGCTGGTTGAAATTAATAGAAATTGTTAACAAAATAGAAGAAGATTCATCAATCCGGTCAGTAGTATTCTCCGGTGGGGGAGAAAAAGCCTTTTCAGCCGGAGCTGATATCAAAGATTTTGAAACACATCGGAAGGATTCAAAAACCGCTAAAACTTATTCAACAGCTTTTGATGGAGCTCTCGACGCTATCGAAGCTCTATCGGTGCCTACTATTTCCATGATCCGTGGTATATGTGTCGGTGGAGGCTGTGAGCTATCTATGGCAACTGACATCCGCATAGCATCTAATAAAAGCAAGTTTGGTATCCCTGTAGCAAAATTGGGTATTTTGGTTGGCTATAGAGAAATGAAAAGACTTGTGAATCTGGTGGGACCTGGCAATGCCTCATATATTCTTTTGAGTGGCAGATTAATTGATAGCGC